>CP104102.1 GCA_025163595.1 Phaeobacter sp. G2 | reverse complement strand
TTGTGGACGGCGTAAAGCCCGCCGAAGCCCGCGCCAATGACGACTGCGTCGTAATCCGCTCCGGATGTTTTAGTAATCTCAGTCTGAATGTTCATGTCACTCCTCCCAGAGTAAGACTGCTCCGCCCCGCAGTTTGCGGGTGAGATGGCAGATGAATGTGTCGTAGGGGTTTCTCTCGCACCGCACCGCACCGCAATGCAGTGCGAGTACAGGTGTCAGAGGGCCTGATACCATGCGGCGATGCGACCAAGTTCCTCGTTCGCCTCGGGCGCGCGTCCCGAAAGCGCGGGAAAGACATGCTGCATGCCTTCGACGATAGACAGGGTCACATTTACGCCCTGTGCCTTGGCCTTTTCGTGCAACCGCTCGGCATCGCTCCTAAGCGTCTCAGCCCCTCCGGCATTGATATAAAGCGGCGGGTAACCGGTGAAATCGTTCTCCAGAGGGTTGGCCAACGGATTTAGCTGATCAGTGCCTTCACCGAGGAACATTCCCGCCATCGCTTCGAGAATCGGTTTCCCGACTAGCGCATCGGTTTCCGCGTTGGTTTCCAGTGTTTCCCCGCGCATCGCCATGTCTAGCCAGGGCGAATATGCGATGACCGCTCCGGGCAGTGGCAGCCCAAGTTCGCGAAATTTCAGCACGCTGGCGATGGCAAGATTGCCGCCAGCACTGTCGCCAGCGGTCAGAATATTTCTTGCCTTGAAGCCCTTATCCAGCAATGCTGTGTACGCGGCTACCGCATCTTCGATCTGCGCCGGAAATGGGTGCTCGGGTGCGCGTCGATAGTGCAGGATCACCGACGTAACCCCAAGCACCTTAGCGAGGTGCCCTGCCATTTTTCGATGACTATCGGCTGAGCCGACGGCAAAGCCGCCACCATGAGTGTAAACAATTACACGCGAGGTATCGGCCCCGACAGGCAGTGCCCAGATAGCCTCGACTCCTCCGATATGATCGCTTTTGTAGCTAACGTTTTCCGGCTCTAGAGCAGGCTGCCCCCATTCATCGAACATGCTGCGCAAGTTCGCGATCGTCAGGTCTGGGTTCTCGACCATCTGATCGGTCCAATTCTGATAAAGCGCCCGCAGCGTATCCGCTTCTCTACTGATTTCCATATTTATCCTCCCAAGAGTAACATTTGGCAAAGCCACCACCTGACGTCGCCAATCTCGGAGGCGTCAAACGGTCTGAGGCGTACGCCAATGATCTCAGAGTAAGGGCGAAGAATGCACCGTGTATTGAACATACCTGCTTTGGAAATTGTATGATCTTGCTCAGCCTGTCGTGAGGCAGATATGCCTGCTACTAGGCTCTGTTGAACAAATTCCGTGCGGGATCCATCTTATGAACCCGGCTTGGTAGCCGGGGTGCATGAGCAGACTGCACCCCCGACCTACAACACCAGGAACTTGCGAGCCTACAATGAAGCGCTCAAGCGCCGGGGCGCTCTGGCAATCTGGTTCGACCCCGAAATGAGCTGGGAGGCCGCGCCGATAGGCAGTCGTGGCCGGCAGCAGACCTACAGCGATGCCTCCAGCCAGACCTGCCTTTCCATGAAGGTGTTATTCGGCATGGCGCTCCGGTAGACGACTGGGTTCGTCTAGAGCCTGCTGCAGCTGGTTGGTCTCGTCCGGACTGTGCCCGACTTCAGCACCCTGTCCCGGCGTCAGAAGACCCTGGCCGTGAACATCTCGAATCGCGGCTCCAAGGGGCCGCTGCACCTGCTGTCAGCACGCGTATCAAAGTCGCGGGCGAAGGCGAGTGGCACGCCCGCAAGCATGGTGGACCCAAACGGCGCGTCTGGACCGAGATCCATCTCGGGGTTGACGAGGAAACACTGGAGGTTCGCGCAGTGACGAGGTCACAGGGAGCCACATCGGCGATGCATGGGTTTTACCCGACCTCCTCAACCAGATCCCGGCGGACCAGTAGATCGGCAGTGTCATGGCTGACGGTGCCTACGACACACGGAAATGCCACGACGCAATTGCTGACCGTGGTGCCCACGCCGTTATCCCGCCACGCAAGAACGCAAAGCCATGGAAGACCATCACCGCCGGAGCCGTGGCGCGAAACGAGGCCCTGCGCGCGGCGAAGTGCCTGGCTCGCGCGCTCTGGCGACGATGGAGCGGATACCACCGCCGAAGCAGTGTCGAGACGAAAATGAACTGTGTCATGTCGCTGGGGCATCGCCTTATAGCGCGGGACTTTGACCGTCAGGTCGCGGCACTCCCAGTCCGCATCGCCGTCCTGAACGGATACACTGCACTCGGCATACCCGTTACGGAAGCTGTGGGATAAGTTTATCCGGGGAAAGGGCAACCACGGCCATCACCCCATTTGCAAAACAGACTCCCTCTACCACAGAAAGACAACTTATCTGCCGGTGATCGTGGGAAACATGCTGACATGTTCCTCCCCGGTCGCGAAAACTCTTTCTAAATAACGAGGCACCCTCCAGCCGCAAGGATCCTCTTTGACATGCGCGCTGAAGAGCGCGGTCAACCGATCCTTGCCGATATTTTTGGCGTGGTGCATCAGGCCTCCCCGCCAGCGGGGAAATCCGTAGCCGTGAATCATTACTAGGTCGATGTCTTGCGGTTTTTCTGCTACGCCTTCGTCAAGGATATCGCAGGCTTCCGCCACCATTGTGAGCAAGAGGCTTTCTACGATTTCGTCAGCTGAGAACTCGCGGCGAGTGAAGTTCATTTCTTCTGAGACACGGAGTATTTCGCTAGCGACCAGCTCCGAATGTGAGGGTTTGCCGTCTGGCCCATAGTCGTACCATCCGGCGCCCGATTTGCGTCCTAGGCGTTTGTGCTTTTCGACCAGCCGCTCGACCAAGGGCACGTGACCACAGCAGTTCCCTTCGGCAACTGCCTTGCGACGGATATTCGCGTAGGCGATGTCCAGCCCCGACATGTCCTGTGCAGCATATGGACCCATCGCCATACCGAATCCGCGCATAGCCGCGTCGATCTCGTCGACATTAGCCCCCTCCACCAGAAGGCGATTAGCGGCGCGACGGTAGCTCGACAAAATTCGGTTTCCGATGAAGCCATCGCAAACACCAGACAGTACCGGGATTTTACCAAGCCTGTGCGCCAGCACAAGTGCTGCACCTAATGTTCCGTCTGACGTTCGGTCGCTCCTGACGACTTCCAGAAGTTTCATAATATGCGCAGGACTGAAGAAATGCATCCCTACAAAGCGTGCCGGGTGTTTCAACCCATCAGAGAGCCGATTTACATCGAGATAGGATGTGTTTGTGGCAATGATGGTCTCGGGTGGCAGTGCGCCTTCGAGTTCGGTCAGGATCGCGGTCTTAACCGCAAAATCCTCGAAGGCCGCCTCGATTGCTAGATCGGTTGGTGGCAGAGCGTCATAGCCTGAGACCGTAACCAGCCGGTCTTCAACCGTCTTTGCCGCATCGACGGACAGAATACCGCGACTGATACCCTGATCAATCAGCTTTTGCAGGTTTTTACTGGCCCACTCGGCGGACGAGGCACTACGTTCGACGACAGTCACCGAGATCCCTGCGGTCGCCAGCGTGTACGCAATAGCTGCGCCCATATTGCCACCACCGACCACGATGGCGGTTTCAGCATCTCGGGAAGGTCGGGGGTAGGCGCGCCCCTTGTTGGTTGCGGTACGCTCGGTGAAGAAAACGTGCCTAAGGGCCCGCGCCTGATCCGAGGTACGAAGGTCCAAAAACGCAGAGCGCTCGCTGGCTAGTGCGTCGTGCAGCGGCGTCGTCGCACTGGCCGCGACTAGGTTCACCGCAACCTGCGGGGCATTCTGGCCAGGCATACGCCGCGCTACATGCGCTCGGGCGACTTCCGCTGCGACGTGGTTTGGCTTTGGTGAAGGAAGATTGTCGGGTGCCTGTGCCGCCTCTAGTACATCGTCATCGAGAGCTATGGCCGCGCCAAGCGGGTCATCGGCTAGCAGCTGGATCAGTCCCATTTTCAGTGCCTGCTCGGCGGAAACAGCCTTCCCGGTGACAATCATGTCAAGCGCAGCTTCAATACCGATAAGTCGCGGCAGTCTTTGGGTTCCCCCTGCGCCAGGCACGATCCCCAAGTTTACCTCTGGCAAGCCCAGTTTGGCAGAAGTTGAGGCGATGCGATAGCAGCAAGCCAGAGCAATCTCTAGTCCCCCACCAAGCGCAGCCCCGTTGATTGCTGCGATAGTAGGAATCGGGAGGTGTGCAAGTTGCATCAGCACATCATTTAGTTGTGGATCAACAGGCAACTTACCGAATTCCTTCGCATCCGCGCCCGCGACGAAGGTCGTTCCTGTGCCGGTGATAATCAGCCTGGTAGCCCCAGTTTCGAGGACTTTGAAGATACAGTGTTGTATTCCAGCCCGAACCTCCGCGTTGATTAGGTTAAGCGGCGAATTGTCTATGGTCAGAATTGCTGCGTCATTTGAGAAGCTTAATTCAACAGGCATGGGCATCCTCACAGCACTGGCGCGCGATTGCGCGAGATAAATTTGGTAATGAGATAGCCTTCGAAGGTTTCCGTCCCGCCTTCAGTCCCATAGCCGCTGTCTCTCACGCCTCCAAACGGAGTCTCGGGCAGAGCGAGGCCGAACTGGTTGATGCTTACCATACCTGCCTGCAAACCCGCAGCTGCTTTATCTGCACGCTCTAACGAATTGGTAAAGACATAGGACGCCAGCCCGAAGGGTAGCCCGTTGGCCCGCGACAGTCCGTCCTCTATGTCACGAAAAGACGAGACGACAGCAATCGGGCCGAAGGGTTCTTCGCGCATCAAGTCAATGTCGTCGTTGGGCGTATCGACGATTGTCGGGGCATAGAAGTTACCATGATTTCCAAGCCTTTTGCCTCCCGTCAACACCCGTGCGCCGTTTTCGCGGGCATCCTCGACGAGCTTTTCCATCGCATTCACGCGTCCGCGATGACACAATGGTCCCATCTGCGTGCCTTCGGCTAAACCAGCGCCCACCTTTACGCTCTCAAATGCTGAAACTAGTTCGGACAGAAATCGATCGTAGATGCCTTGTTGTACGTAAAACCGGGTTGGGGCGATGCACACCTGGCCTGCATTGCGCAGCTTGTTGACCGCCAAGGCGCGCGCCGCGGCCGTGGCATCGGTGTCGTCGAACACCAATACGGGCGCGTGACCGCCGAGCTCCATCGTCGCCCGCTTCATATGGCGGCCAGCCAATTCTGCCAGATGCTTGCCCACCTCGACCGAACCGGTGAAGGTGATTTTGCGCACCTCGGGGCGCGCAATTAGAGTTTCCGAAATGAAGGCCGCATTACCCCAGACAAGGTTCAGACAGCCTTCGGGCAATCCTGCATCCAGCAGATAGCGAGCAATTGCCATGCAACCCGCCGGAGCCTCTGCCGGGGCTTTTAAGATCATCGTGCAACCTGACGCAAGCGCCGCCGCGACCTTGCGTACCGCTTGGCTCAGCGGAAAATTCCAAGGCGTGATGGCAAGGCAGACGCCTATCGGTTCGCGCACGACAAGCTGCTGTACCCGCGGGCTGCGTGATGGAATGATGCGCCCATAAATGCGCCGACATTCCTCGGCGTGCCAGTCAACGTGGTCAGCCGAGGCGCGGACCTCAGCCAAAGCCTCAGCCAGCGGCTTGCCTTCATCGAGAGTGATCCAGCCAGCGATCAGTCTGTCATTTTGGCGCAGCAGGTCGGCAAACCGCCGCAAAATCGCACTTCGTTCCATGGGAGAGCTGTTTTTCCATCGGCGAAAAGCTGATTCGGCCGAGTGAACCGCATGGTCTAGATCTGCGGCGCTAGCCTGCGGAATCTGTCCGATAGTTTGCCCGTTTGCAGGGTTTATGACTGCACGATCCTCTGGCGTGGGAGAAGCGATCCAGTCTCGTCCGATGAGGTGCTGGATGGTCGGATAATTCATTTCTTTCATGGCATTATGCCCTCGCTTAGTTGTGTCATCCGCAGGATCCGGCACGAATGGGACTAGGTGGACGACCTTAATTTTCCGCATAGCGGGAAAGTTTACCGCAGTATTGACTCGGACGTTATCGATCGTTTAGGTGTGTTTCAAGACGCATAATTCTTTCCGAGGAGGGATATCGTGAGACCAAGGAAAGACCGCACCAAGGATGCCGAGAAACAGGATCGCGATTTTGTCACGGCGTTGGCGCGCGGCTTGGAGCTGTTGCGGGCCTTTCGGCGGGAAGGGGAGGCTCTGGGGAACGGTGAGTTGGCCGAGCGCACTGGCCTGAGCAGATCGACGGTCTCCCGGCTGGCCTATACACTGAACAAGCTGGAATACCTCAGCTACGACCCGGATACAGCACGTTATCGACTGGCCCCTCCAGTGCTTTCGTTGGGTTTCTCCTGCCTTGCAGGGATTCCGCTGCGGCAACTGGCGAAGCCCTTTATGCAGGAGCTGGCTGATTACACAGGCATGCCGGTGGCCATGGCCAGTCGTGACCGGCTATCGATGGTCTATCTGGAGCGGTGCAAGGGCACTAATGCCGTCACGCTGGCGATCGAGGTTGGTGCCCATATTAAACTGGCCACGACCGCGGTTGGTCGCGCCTGCATAGCGGCGCACGACCCGGATGAGCGGGCCAGAATTCTGGCCCTTGTGGAGGAACATGAAGGCGACAACTGGCCGAATGTGCAGCCCGGAATCGAAGCAGCTATCGCAGACTACCAACAGCACGGTTACTGCACGTCCTTCACGGAGTGGAAACGTGATGTGAACGCTGTAGCGGTGCCCTTCGTGCCGAAGGACGGCTCACCCATTATTGCCTTCAACTGCGGTGGCCCTTCGCAAACCCTTACGCGCGACTGGATCGAAAGCGACGTCGCGCACCGCCTTGTCGATCTTGTCCGCCGCGTTGCGGCGGTCGCACCCTGAACAATAGAGAGCATCATGGCCCTTGATAAAGATACCCTTTCCCAGTTTCTCGACGCGCTCGACCGCTTCGTGAAAGAGCGACTAATCCCTTACGAGGATCGCGTCGCCGACGAGGATGTGATTCCGCCGATGCTGGTCGATGAAATCCGCATGATGGGCCTTTTCGGCATGTCGATCCCGGAAGATTTCGGCGGGCTCGGCTTGTCGATGATAGAGGAAGTGCAAGCCGCTTTCGTTCTTGGCCAGGCTTCGCCTGCGTTCCGGTCGCTAGTTGGCACCAACAACGGGATCGGCTCTCAGGGAATCATCATCGATGGAACCGACGAGCAGAAGGCGCAGTATCTACCAGCTCTCGCGTCCGGAGATATGATCGCATCCTTCGCCCTAACCGAGCCAGATGCTGGGTCGGATGCTGGCAGTCTGCGCACTACGGCGCGGCGTGACGGTAACGATTTCCTTCTGAACGGCACGAAACGCTACATTACCAATGCACCGCGTGCCGATCTATTCACGGTTTTTGCCCGGACCAATCCAGAGGCGGAAGGTTCTGCCGGCGTAAGCGCCTTTCTCGTCGAGGCAGGGACGCCAGGCATAACGCTTGGCCAGCCTGACAGGAAGATGGGGCAGAAGGGCTCGCACACATGCGACGTCATCCTTGACAATGTCCGCGTGCCTGCCGCGAACATTATCGGCGGGCCGGACCGTCTGAACAAGGGCTTTAAGACAGCAATGAAAGTCCTTGACCGGGGCCGACTGCATATTTCTGCCGTCTGTGTGGGCGCCGCCGAACGGCTGATCCGTGACAGCCTATCCTATGCGATGGAACGCAAACAATTCGGTGAACCCATCGCTGAAAAGCAACTGATCCAAGCCATGCTGGCTGACAGTCGCGCCGAGGCCTTCGCAGCGCGCTGCATGATCGAAGAAACAGCACGCCGCAAGGACGCCGGCCAGAACGTGTCGACCGATGCCGCCTGCTGCAAGATGTTTGCCAGTGAGATGGTAGGTCGAGTGGCCGATCGCGCCGTGCAAATCCACGGCGGTGCAGGATACATGGCCGAATATGCGGTCGAGCGCTTCTATCGCGATGTGCGCCTCTTCCGCATCTACGAGGGTACAACCCAGATTCAGCAAGTGCTGATCGCGCGGAATATGATCCGCACTGCAGCAGCCTAACAGGAGCGAAGACAAACTATGGACTTCAATTTCCTTTCCACCCCGAGGATCGTCTGCAAGAGCGGTGGGCTTGGCCGGATCGGCTGCCTGATGCAAGATTTGTCCTGCACCCGTGCACTGATCGTGACGGACCCAGGCATATTGGCCTGTGGTTTTGCTGGCGAGGCAGCCGCCTCACTTAGGGCTGCTGGCATCGAGGTTGAGATTTTTGATAAAGTCGAAGCGGATCCCCCGATCGCTGTCGTCGAGGCCGCAGTAGAGGTCGCGCGGACCTTTGGAGTTGACGGAATCATCGGTCTTGGCGGCGGCAGTTCATTGGACACTGCCAAGGTCGTCGCAGCGGCGGTAGCCAGCGATCAACCGATTACGGACATGATCGGGATCGATCAGGTCACCGATAAACGCCTGCCACTGATCCAGGTGCCAACCACGGCAGGGACCGGATCAGAGGTAACATGGGTGTCCGTGCTGACTTCGGAAAGACACGAAAAAAAAGCGGTTTATGCACCGCAACTTCTGCCTGACGTTGCCTTGCTAGATGCAAAGCTAACATTGGGAATGCCTCGCTCCATCACAGCGGCCACGGCGTTAGATGCAATGGTACACGCCATTGAGGCAGCAACCAGTCGCACCCGAAAGAATCCCATTTCCGATGGAATGGCGGACAAAGCGCTGGTGCTTCTCGGTCAGAACTTACCAATCGTCATGGAAACGCCCTCGGACCTGGCAGCGCGAGAGGCCATGCTGTTGGGGGCGACACTGGCTGGGATGGCCTTCATTAATGCCAGCGTGGGGGCGATTCATGCCTTGTCCTACCCACTGGGAACAGGTTTCAAGGTTCCTCACGGGCACGCAAACGCTCTGGTCGCAGGACCAGTGATGCGGTTCAACATGCCCGTTGCAGAAGCTGAATATGCCCGCCTATCGCGGTTACTACTGCCCTCGAGGCCTTTCAACTCTGATGCGGCTGCAGCCCATGGCCTGATCGACGAGATGGAACGATTGCTAGTCGAAAGCGGACTTGAGTCTCGACTTTCTTGTGTCGGAGTGACCGAGGCAGCCATTCCCGGAATGGCTAATGAGGTCGTGACCGGTATCACGCGATTGCTGGAGACCAACCCGCGCGATATGACAGCCGAAGATGTGGCGCGCCTCTATCAGGAGGTGCTTTGATGGCTGGCTCATTGGACGGGATCAAGGTGGTCGATCTCAGCCGCGTGCTGGGCGGGCCTTATTGCACCCAAATGCTTGCGGATCATGGTGCCGAGGTCATCAAGGTGGAGCCGCCTCAGGGCGACGAGACCCGCAGTTGGGGCCCGCCTTTCAATGATGAACTCAGCGCCTATTTCTCTGGCGCCAACCGCAACAAGCGGTCCATCGCTATCGATTTGCGGCGGCCACAAGGGCGCGACCTGATTTTGCGGTTTCTTCAGGATGCTGATGTTTTAGTTCACAATTTCAAGTCTGGTGCTCTTGAAAAATGGGGGCTTGGCTATGATGATGTGCTCAGGAAACGTTTTCCTAGACTGGTACTCTGCCACGTGACTGGATTTGGTTCCGATGGCCCACTTGGCGGCTTTCCCGGCTATGACGCCGTGGTACAAGCTATGACAGGCCTCATGAGCATCAACGGCAATCCCTCCGACGGCCCGACACGCATGGGTACGCCCATAGTGGACATTGGCACCGGTCTGATCGCCTGCAACGCTGTTCTCGCCGCACTTTTGGAACGGGGCCGGTCCGGATTGGGCCAAGCCATCGAAGTGCCACTATATGATTGCGCGATCAGCATAATGCATCCGCAAGCGGCCAATTCCCTCATGTCCGGACAGATACCAGTGGCGACCGGCAATGGGCACCCAAATATCGTACCATACGACATGTTCGAAACAAGTAACGGCAAACTCTATCTGGCTATCGGTAACAATGGTCAGTTCGCGAAACTCTGTGACGTGCTCGGCCTACCGGAGGTGCCCTGCGATCCACGATTTACCGACAATGCCGCGCGTCTTGCACATCGGTCAGAGATGACGAAGGTCTTGTCAGAGTGCCTGGCGCAACATGACGCCTTCGAACTTGAGCCGGTGCTTTTGAAAGCTGGAATTCCCGCTGGAGTCGTTCGGAATGTTAATGAAGCGTTGGAGCATCCGCATACCCGACATCGCGGCATGGTGGTATCGGTTGGCACCTACCGCGGCACCGGCGTACCAGCACGCTTGTCGCGTACCCCCGGAGCAGTTCGCGCAGCACCGCCTCGCTTCGGGCAGCATAGTAGGCAGTTGCTTCGCGAGGCTGGACTGACAGAAGCTGAAATCGACAGATTGACTCAAGCGGATGTCGTTCGAGAAGAGCAGCGGATGCGCGAGACGACTTAAGCCGAAATCTCAGTTCAAGTGGACGATCACGAAAAAATTCAGGGAGGCCAAGATGGAAAGACTGCTCATATCACCGGACCGGATACCCGAATGGATTCCCGGTAAGACAACATTGGACAGTTCCAGGTGCAACTGGAACGGCATTACGCTGAAGGGCTACCGTTATGAGCAACAAGACGCGGCAATTCCCCCAATGCGTGACTACATGATTGTCGCTTATGACGGCGCGCCAACTACTATGCGCCGCAAGAGTGGCGGCCCATGGCAAAGCGCGCGCGTAGGGAAAGGCAGGATTTCCTTGCTCACGCGTGCAGAGGAATCCACCTGGAGTTGGTCCGAGTCTATCACGGTCAGACACGTCTATCTCAGTCACAGCGACCTCGAAAACACGGCCCTTTCGGTCTTTGATCGTGACCCGAAGTCCATTGAGATCAATGATTGGCTGTCCGCGGAGGACCCCTGTATCCTGAACTGCATCCAATTGCTAGAGAATGAGCTAAAGAACGGTGGGATCGGCCAGCGTTTAATCATCGACGCCCTGCGCAGCCAGATCGCCGTTCACCTTCTGCGTCGGTACGCCAAGGTCTCTATAACCAGCAACGCAAACTCTAACTTCAGCTCTGCTCAACGGCAGAGAATCATCGATCTTGTTGAAAGCTGCTTAGGTGAAAACCTCAGCCTGGAAGACATGTCCGCATCTATCGGTTTCAGCCAGTTTCACTTTTCGCGTCAGTTCAAGGCGGAGTTCGGGTTGGCGCCCTACGCATACGTTCTGCGCAAACGTATATCGAAGGCCAAGGATATGCTGAAAAAGGGTAACGCTCCCCTGAAAGTAGTCGCACTCGACTGCGGTTTTGCAGATCAAAGTCACTTCAGTCGAACTTTTCGAAAAATGACTGGCGTGACCCCCGCAGAATTCCGGCGCTTAGAATAATGACAAGAAAACTATTCTTTCCTATCGCTGTCACACGCTGGGAGCAAACACATGTCGGGCCTGGAACTTTGCCATGAATGCATCAGAAACTGGGATTAAACCACGATATATCTTTGAACGCAGGATTTTCTTTGGTGACTGCGACCAACTGGGAATCGCCTTTACTGGCCGGATCACGAATTTCGTGCTGGAAGCGATCGAGTCCTTCTGGGACGACTTGCTTTCAGGCCGGGGTTGGCTTTTTCTACTCACAGAGAAAAACACGGCCATGCCTTTTGTTTCTATGGACCTAGAATTCCATGTGCCGGTGAAAGCAGGCACGCACCTAGCATGCGAGGTCTATGTGGTTCACGTGGGGGAAAGTTCAGTTGGTCTAAGAGTTGTCGGCCGTCAGTATGACACGACCTGCTTCGAATGCGAAACTAAGTCAGTTTTCCGAGATGCTTCAACATTTGGAAAAGTCAAAATTGAAAGCTCAATTCGGAGGACTCTGCTCTCGGAAGTGGGTTCAACAATTCAAACAGTGGGTTAGGCCCGTAGACCTTGGAGACGGAAAAGCCTGTGCAAAAGGATGTCATGTAAACGCCACCTCGAAAAAGCCAGAGAAAGGGAAGCCCGGGTGCCGGGCTTGAAAGGATAGAGAGAGGCTCATCCGGGTCCGGCGCGACAAGGATCCTGACCATGGCCAAGACCGCAACCCGACCGAAACCCGCCACCGCGAAGAAGACCGAAGCTACCGGATCGGCCGCGCCTGAAGGCGCCGCCGAAATCCGGATGATTCCGCTCGACCAACTTGAGCCGAGCCCGCTCAACGTCCGCAAAGTGGCCGCGAGCGCCGGCGACGATGCCGAACTGCTCGCCAGCATCCGCGAGACCGGCATCAAGCAAAACCTGGTGGTTCATGCGCTGTCAGAGACACGTTTTGCTGTCGATGCCGGTGGTCGTCGCCTCAAGGCGCTGAAGCAACTCGCCGATGACGGTGTCATCCCCGCCGATTATTCCGTGCCCTGCCTTGTCGAAGATGAACACGACGCCGTCCTCACCTCCACCACCGAGAACCTTCAGCGCGCGGTAATGCACCCGGCGGACCAGTTCGAAGCTTTCGACAAGTTGATCGCCGAAAGCCGCAGTGAAGACGAGATCGCACTGAAGTTCGGCGTCTCCGTCGATCTGGTGCGCCGCCGTTTGAAACTCGCACGCGTCGCGCCCGAGATCATCGAACAGTTTCGTGCGGGCGACCTGACGCTCGAATGCGTGATGGCGTTCACGCTGACCGACGATCATGATCGCCAACTGGCGGTCTGGAATGCGGTGAAGGGCGGTTATCACATCCATCCGCAGAGCATCAAACGCCAACTGACCGAGACGGCGCATTCGGCCAACTCAGCCCTGGGGCGCTTTGTCGGCATCGAGGCCTATGAGGCAGCAGGCGGGGTTCTGCTCCGCGATCTCTTTGATGATCGCGCCAGCGCCCATATGGAAAACCCCGAGCTTCTGGAACGCCTGGCCATCGAGAAACTGCAGACTGCGGCCAAGACCTTCGAGGGGACGTGGAAATGGGTCGAGGTGCATCTCTCGGTGGACTACGGCGCGTTTCGCAGTTTCGGGGGGGTCTATCCGCAGGACATAGAACCCGACCCGGACCTGCTTGCCGAGGAAGAGCGCCTCATCGCGCGCGAGGAAGAACTGGCGGCGCAGAATGACGGCGAGGATTGGACCGACGCCGAAACGGAGGAATACTACGCCATCGAGCCGCGCCTGCGCGAGATCGAGGCCCTGCAGCGCGAGCGGCAGCCTTATGCAGACGCTGATCGCGCCATCGCCGGTGTGGTTCTGACCATCGGCCATGACGGGGCACTGCGCGTTGAGAAAGGCCTAGTGCGACCGGAGGATATTCCTGCTGCGCCCGAACCTGACGAGACCACCGGATATGCGGATGGCTCCCCCTCCCCTGCCCGCCCACAAGTGACGCCGCCGACCTCCTCTACGCCGGTGCCGAGCTCCGACCCGGCCGCGACGTTGCGCAAAGCCGATGGGATTTCTGCAAGCCTCGCCGACGATCTTCGCGCGACGCGCCAGCACATCCTGCGGGCGCATCTGGCGGCGGATTTCGAGGTGGCGTTCGATGCGATGCTCTACGCGCTCTGCGAGCAGGCTTTGGGGCGGTCCTATAACAACGAGGCGCTCGACATCTCGGTTCGTCCTTTCCAGGCGCAAAACCGCGAGGTGCTGCATGCCGACACTGTCGCCCAGAAGATGCTTGAGGCGCTGGAACAGGACCTCGCCACCGACTGGATGACGCTGGAGAAACCCGATGACTTCCGGGCGATGTCGGCGCTGCCCATTGCGGACAAACAGGCGCTTTTCGCCTGGGCGACGGGTTTGGCGGTCAAGCCGCAGCTTTCGTCCGACAATCGCCCCTCTCCGATCATCGAGGAAATCGGCGCGCGGCTCGACGTCGATGTGGCGGCCTGCTGGCGCCCGACCGCGCAGAACTACTGGGGTCGGGTCAACAAAGGACATGCGGTGGCCACGGCGCGCAAGATGATCGGCGACGACTACGCCGAAGATCGCAATCGTGAGCGAAAGGGCGATCTCGCGGCCGCGATGGAGCGGGCTTTCGCGGAAACGTCCGGCGAGACGGAAGGTTTCGACGCCGCGACGGTTGCAAAGACAACGCGCTGGCTGCCCGACGGGATGGTGTTTGCCGGTGCGACGGAGGTCGACGCCAAAACGATTGGCGATACGCCCGAGGCGGAGGAAGGCGCCGTGCCCGCCGCAGAGGCTTTGGCCGAGGCGGAGAGCAATGAACCATCGTCCTTGCCCGCATTTCTCAGCGGGGATGCGGCCTGACGAAGCAAACATCGGTCTGATTACTACATGAACTTTGGGCTGTCCTCACATCGAGGGCGGCCCTTTCCGGCTGGCGGGTTGCCTACAGCCGATATTGGATCGGCTGGCCCGTCCCGGAGATATCCCATGACCACCACACTCGACCTCGATCCCGTCCAGGAAGCCGCACTCATTGCCGCCCAGAATGACACGTTTCGGCGTTCCATATTTGGCAATACGCTCGTCGCCGATGCCCCGCAGGGCCAGTTCGTGATGACACGCGGCGTCGCGGCGCTTGGGCCCGACGCCCAACTGGATCTCACCCGTCGTGTTGCCGCGTTTGACGGTTTCAATGCCGACAGTGACCCGCAGGGATTGCACGAGATGGGGGTCATCGAATTCAATGGCTCGAAGGTTTGGTTCAAGATCGACTTGTACGACGTCGATTATCAGTACGGCTCGCCTGAGCCTTCCGACCCGAAACAGACGCGTCGCGTGCTGACCCTGCTTCTCCCGTCGGAATACTGACGCCCTCCACCCCCAATCGCCGCCCTGGACCGCCCTTGCACAAAGGGCGGTCCTTTCGGGCTGGCGGGTTCCAAGGGGCGCGATGGTTGCGTCCCGCCCGCCGCAGGAGACCAGAGATGGCCAAGACACTCGACTACCAGATCACCCTCTACCCCGCGCATCGCGATGGCGCCTTCGTTGTTACCCAGTTCCAGATGCTGGGGAGCTACCCCGAAAAGCGCATCCAGGCCGCGGGCATGGATGACCTGATCGACAAGGTGACGCAGTTCGCCATGGAGCATGGCGAAAGCTGCAGCGCTTCGGTGCGCTGCCTCGCCCCGCGCAAACCGCCGGGGTTCAAGAGCGCGACCGAGAACCTCTATTTCAACCTGGTTGATCGGACGGCTGAAAACCGCGGCGACGCTGCGGCTTGAAGCCCCCCAAAGGAAACTCCGGGGCGGCCTCGCGTAACGGTCGCCCTCCCCTCTTCCAATTCCAAAGGACAAAAGACATGACACACGCGACTGATTTCTACGCGCAGATGCTCCAAACCCAGAGACGTGCTGCCGAGCAGCGGGTCGAGACCCGTGCGGCGCTTCTCTCCGAGCTGCGCGCCCTCGGCGTGAGGAGCATCGAGGTGCAATACGAAGGCTACGGCGATTCCGGCAATGTCGAGGATGTCGTCGTGACCCCAGACACGATCACCCTGACCGAGGAGTTGCGGTGCCGGGTCGAAGATTTCGGATGGGATTTTGCCTATGCGCTGAGCCCCGGTTTCGAGAACAACGAAGGTGGCTATGGCGAACTGACCTGGTCGCTCTAGGCGGACAAGATCGATGTCAGCCACTCGAACCGCTATATCGAGACCGACACCACCGAACATGAGGGGCTCTGACATGGCACATCCCCTCCACCACGCCGAAAGCTCGGCCCGAAAGTTTGGCGGTGTGCCGGATGACTACCAGTTCGTGCATGACTGGTTCGATGCGTCCAAAGAGCACCTCGCAACCTTTACGCATCGCGCACATCGGCACCACACGCTCGGGATCTTCGAGGCTGAGCGGTTGTTTGGCCACAGCCTGACCAACAGCGCGGGCCGGGTCGTCCCGATCCGCTGGATCGGAGAGCAGCATGTGCGCGAAGACTGCCAGAGGCGCATCCCGTCGCTGGCGGACTGGCTCGGACGCATCCAGCCGGAACCATGGATGGCCAATGGCCGGATCGACAACGACCCGACGCAAATCGGCCGCGATCCGCGCGCGGCTTGGGTCGCGGCGGTGGCCAATCACCAGACCATACTTGGTTTCGAAGACTGGCTGCTGAAGGTCTCGGTCGAACACGTCCAGCATCGCGAGAACCGCTCCGCCGCCTGATCCACGGGGGGCAGTGACGCCATTGCCCCTCGGAAAGCACCCTGCTGATCGACCCGCTTGAGCCACAACAGGCTCGGCGGGTCGATTTCGTTTCAAGAAAGGACATCGACATGCATGACCCCGTCTATGAGGAGGCCTACCAAGGCCATACCATCAAAATCTACCACGACACCGATGCCGAAAGTCCGCGTGAGTGGTCCAACCTCGGCACCTTGATCTGCTGGCATCGGCGCTATCGGCTAGGTGACAGGCATCAGTTCGACAGCCCTGAGGCATTCTTGCGCGATCTCGCGGGTGTCTCGGAGCAGCGTGACTTCTCGATGGAACAGTTGCGCGACCGTGCGGAGCGCAAGGCGATCCTGCTGCCCGTCTTTCTCTATGACCATTCCGGTCTCGCGATGAACACCATCGGGTTCCACTGCCCGTGGGATTCCGGCCAGGTCGGCTTCGTCTACGTGACGCTCGAGGCGGTTCGGAAAGAATTCGGCGTAAGACGCGTCACCAAGTCGCTGCGCGAAAAGGCTGAAGACATCCTGCGCGGCGAAATTGTCAGCTACGACGCCTATCTCGGCGGGCGGGTCTATGGCTATGTCATCGAGTGGGACGGCGAGGAGGTCGACGCCTGCTGGGGGTTTGTCGGCGACTATGAGCTGGACTGTCTGCTCGAGGCGCGCCGGGCGGTGCCAGCACCGTTGCCGAGTCAAACACGCGAGTCCGCTGCCGCTCAAGCGCGGGCTCACCCTTAGCAACCGGCACAGGTGGCATACACTCCCTTTCTTGCGGCAATCCCAATCGGTCTCGCATTGCTGCAATGCAGAAATATCATGGCCTGCCTATTGTGCGACTGCAGCATAGCCACTATCTTGAAGTTGTGATCGGTTCTCTCCTCCTCCCTGAACCGATCTGGAATAATCGGCGGCATCCACCTCCTCCCGGATGCCGCCTTTTTATTTTTCAGAGATCTTCCTGAAGGTTGTCCACGGTTTGTCGGTCGCCGTTCGGTCAATGAGGTGCCCACTAGTTGGATGCCGAGGTCGCACCTTGCCCAAAATTTGGGCGCACCGATAAAGCTTCAAGCTGACAAGGACTTCCGCGACAGCGCCCACAGCTCCATCCCCAGATTCTGGGGATAACTTTCCGAGGCTAAGGCGGAGATCAGCAATGCCATTAAAGAGCGAGAGACAGGGCGGGAGGGGTGACCCCTCCCGGGTGAGAGAGTGCGCGCGGGTCTCGGGGCCAACCCTCAACCCCGGAGATTGCCGATGAACGCTCACCCCCATTCCGTCCAACTTGCAAGCAAGCCGGAAACCCCTGCCCTGCCTGAGGCCGCGGGGTTCGCCCAACACCTGGTGCAAGCCGCAAAGTCCCTCACACCCTTGTTCGAAGCCGGCCGCCCCATCGATAGCACCACTCTTCGTGCCGCGATGGAGGATGCCTTCGGTGCCAGCGACGCCAACGGCGCCTGGGTCTGGAAGGACGCCTATGAGGCAGCCGAGGTCGCCCAGATACAGATGCTCTCGCGCTACGGCGCACTGATGCGGCGCCAGGCGGCCACGCCGCAGACCTTCCTCACCATGATCGAACGTCTCGCCTGTCTGGCCCCGCCCCACACACGGCGATCCGAAGACAGCGTCCGTCTGCAAAAATTCTCGACCCCTCTGCCTCTTGCGGCCATTGTCGCCCAGGCGGCGGGGTTTCAGGACGACGACCTGGTGCTGGAACCCTCCGCGGGAACTGGCATGTTGGCTATCTTCGCGCGGATCGCAGGCGCGCGCCTGGCGCTGAATGAGCTGGCTGAGACCCGCCGCGCTCTGCTGAGGGAAGTGTTCCCAGAAGCTACGGTGTCCGATCACGATGCTGCTTCGCTCGATGATCGTCTCGACCGCTCGATTATGCCCTCGGTTATCGTGATGAATCCGCCGTTTTCGGCTGCGAACCATGTTGAGGGTCGGTTCCGGCAGGCAACCAGCCAGCATGTCCTGTCAGCCTTGGCACGCCTCGCGCCAGGCGGACGGCTTGTCATCATCACTGCCGAAAGCTTCCGCCCTTCCACGAAATCCTTCCAGTCGACGTTTCAGCGGATCGGCCAGAGCGCCGACGTGGTGTTTTCCGCCGCCATCGACGGCAAGGTCTTCGCGCGGCATGGCACCACGATCGACACTCGGCTCACGGTGATCGACAAGCGTATGGTCGACGAAGGCGACACCGCACCTGTCGGCAACGCGACCACCTACCATCCGATCTGCGCGACAACGGCCGATCTTCTCTCCGCAGTGCTCGCCCATTGCCCGGCGTGGCGCAGCGCCCCGCCCTGCCCCACCAGCGCGGCTTTGGCGGTGCCGAAACCCGCGGCGCGGACAAGCCTGCACGCCCTGCGCAACGCCGCCCGCCAGGAAACCCGAGCGCTCGCCGAGGAACGCGCGAAGCACCCCTTCGATGACATTAAGACGGCCCCAGTCGACTACCTGCCGAAAGCCTGGAGTGAACCTGGCGGTGCGTTGCAGGACACTGTCTACGAGGCCTATGACCTTCAGGCGATCCAGATCGACGGCGCGGCGGAGCATCCGACCGCGCTGGTGCAATCCGCCGCCATGGCCTCGGTGCCACCGCCAGTCCCGACCTACCGCCCCGTTCTGCCGAAGAGCCTCGTCCGGGACGGCCTTCTTTCCGCGCCGCAGCTCGAAAGTGTCATCTACGCGGGCAATGCGCATGAGACGCATCTCAAAGGCTGGTTCAAGCGCGGTGAAATCGAAGGCCAGCTGATGGCGGCGGCCGAAGGCGACGAGGGTGCCTTTCGCCTGCGCAAGGGCTGGTTTCTCGGCGATGGCACGGGTTGTGGCAAGGGTCGACAGGTTGCGGGCATCATCTTCGACAACTGGCTGCAGGGGCGTCGCCGGGCAGTCTGGGTCTCGAAGAGCGACAAGCTCATCGAGGATGCGCGGCGCGATTGGATGGCGCTCGGCGGGCGCGAAAGCGATATCGTGCCGCTCTCGAAGTTCCGCCAGGGCAGCGACATCCGCCTGTCCGAGTGCATCCTCTTTGTCACCTATGCCACGCTGCGCTCTACTGAGCGCGAGGGCAAAGCCTCCCGCCTCGATCAGGTGACGTCCTGGCTCGGGAACGCGTTCGACGGGGTCATTGCCTTCGACGAGAGCCACGCCATGGCAAATGCCGCCGGCGAAAAGTCGGACCGCGGCGATAAGAAGGCGTCCCAGCAGGGCCTTGCGGGGCTCGCGCTGCAAAACGCCGTGCCCGATGCGCGCGTCCTTTACGTCTCGGCCACGGGGGCGACGGTCGTCGGAAACCTCGCCTATGCTTCGCGTCTCGGTCTCTGGGGCACTGGCGATTTCCCCTTCGTGACACGGGCAGAATTTGTCGCTGCGATGGAGGCCGGCGGCATTGCGGCCATGGAGATGATCTCGCGCGATCTGAAGGCGCTTGGGCTCTATCTGGCGCGTTCCCTCTCCTACGCCGGGGTCGAATACGAGATGCTGGTGCATGAACTGACGCCCGCCCAGATCGCGATCTATGACAGTTTTGCGGATGCCTACCAGGTCATTCACACCCATCTCGAGGCAGCGCTGCAGGCTTCGGGAGTCACCTCCGAGACCGGCACGCTGAACCCCCAGGCGAAATCCGCCGCGCGTTCGGCCTTCGAGAGCAACAAGCAGCGCTTCTTCAACCACCTCATCACCGCCATGAAATGCCCCTCGCTGATCCGCGCCATCGAGGCGGATCTGGCGGCGGGTCATTCGGCGGTGATCCAGGTGGTCTCGACCAGCGAGGCGGTGATGGAACGGCGCCTCGAGGAGATTCCTCCCTCGGAGTGGGACGACCTGCAGGTCGATTTTACGCCGCGCGAGAACATCATGGACTACCTCATGCACAGCTTCCCGACGCAGCTTTTTGAGCCCTACACCGACGAGAACGGCGATCTGCGCTCGCGCCCTGCCCTTGATGGCGACGGCAATCCGATCATCTGCCGCGAGGCGGAGCAGCGTCGCGACGATCTGATCGAGCATTTGGGCTGCCTCGCCCCGGTGCAGGGCGCGCTCGATCAGATCCTCTGGCATTTCGGCGGTGAGGCCGTGGCAGAGGTCACGGGGCGCAAGCGGCGCATCGTGAAAACGCGGCAAGGACGGCTCAAGGTCGAAAACCGACCCGCCTCCTCCAACCGCGGAGAAACGCAGGCCTTCATGGATGACGCCAAGCGCATCCTGATCTTCTCCGATGCCGGTGGCACCGGGCGCAGCTATCACGCTGATCTTGGCGCGAAGAACCAGCGCCTCCGGGTACATTACCTCCTGGAGCCCGGCTGGAAGGCCGACAACGCGATCCAAGGCCTCGGGCGCACCAACCGCACCAACCAGGCGCAACCACCGCTCTTTCGGCCAGTCGCGACCAATGTGAAGGGGGAGAAGCGGTTTCTCTCCACCATCGCGCGCCGTCTCGACACGCTTGGGGCGATTACCAAGGGGCAACGCGAGACCGGCGGTCAGAACATGTTCCGCGCCGAGGACAACCTCGAGAGCCCCTACGCACGCGCGGCGCTGCGGCAGTTCTTCTACAAGCTGCGCGCGGGCAAGATTGAGGCCTGCTCCTACGCGAAGTTTCAGGAGATGACCGGGCTGACGCTCGATGAGGCGGATGGCACGATGAAGGAAAACCTGCCACCGATCCAGCAATTCCTGAACCGCTGTCTCGCGCTCCGCATCGACATGCAGGACGCGATCTTCGAGGCTTTCGGCGGGTTTCTTTCAGCCATCATCGAGGATGCGCGCCAGGCGGGCACGCTCGATGTCGGCCTTGAAACCCTGCGCGCCGAGAAGTTCGCGATCCCCGATCGCAAGGTCATCTTCGAACATGAGGCGACGGGGGCGACGGCCACCGCCCTGACCGTGGAGCGGACCGATCGCAACGACCCGCTCACCCTGCCCCGCGTCAAAGCGATCTGCGCGGAAACAAAAGGCGCGACGCTCTGCTGGAACGCCTCCTCCAAACGCGCGGCGTTGATGGTGAAGGCGCCGGCCTTCATGGATGAGGACGGCGTGCCGATCCTGCGGGTGAAGCTCCTGCGCCCAATGGCGACCGAGTTTCACGCGCTGACCGAGTTCTCGAAATCGCACTGGGAGGAGATCGATGATGCGATGTTCGAACAGCTTTGGCAGGCCGAGGTCGAGGCGGTGCCGGAGTTCACCACCTCCAAGATCACGCTGATCTGTGGGTTGCTCCTGCCGATCTGGGATCGGCTGCCCGCCGACAACATGCGGATCTATCGCCTGCAGACCGAGGACGGGGAGCGCGCCATCGGTCGTTTGGTCAGCCAGGAGCAACTCCTGAACGTCTACACGCGCCTCGGGCTTGATTGTCAGATCGAGATGACGCCACAGGAGGTCTTTGCTGCGGTGATGGAGGCCAGGACAAGTCTGAGCCTTCTTGGCGGCTACCAGCTGCGCCGGTCGCTGGTCATGGGGCAGCCGAGGCTCGAGCTCATCGGGGTGCCCGGCACGGCCTTGCCGGGTTTGAAGGTCTTGGGTTGTTTCACCGAGGTGATCCAGTGGAAGACGCGGGTGTTCATCCCGGTGGACGGCACCGAGGTTCTGGCGCGGGTTCTCGCCGAACATCCGGTTGGAGCCAGCGCAGCGGGTGCCGCCGCATGAGCGCGCCGCGCAGTATCGCGGACCTCTCGGCCGATCTCGCAGACCGGGCCGAGTGTTTCTGCCGCCAGTATTTCCCCGAGGGGCGCAAGCAGGGCAGCTATTGGCAGGTTGGCGACACCTCTGGCGCAAAGGGCCAGAGTCTCGCGATCCGACTGCAGGCGGAAGGCGGGCGCAAGGCCGGGTCCTGGACTGATTATGCGACAGGGCAGTATGGCGATCTGATCGACCTGCTGCACGAACGGCTCGGATCGGTCACGCTCAAGGAAACGCTGAGGGAGGCCCGGTCCTTCCTCGGCGAGGCCCCCTGCCCTGCCGTGCCGCAGGACATCCGAACCCGTGCGCTACCAGATGCAGCCTCGAGCAAACGCATCGGGCGGGCGCGCAAACTCTTCGCCGCAGGCAAGCCGGTGCTTGGCACATTGGCTGCCACCTATATGCAGGGGCGCGGCATCACACGGCTGGGTCCGGCGCTGCGCTATCACCCGCGGGTCTTTTTGTGGCAAGGCGAGGACGACTCCGATCTGCCGCAAAAGGCCCCTGCCCTGCTCGCGAAGATCACCGACAATCGGGGTCAGATCACCGGATGCGCAAGGGTCTATCTTGACCCGTCCACCGGCGGTTTGGCCGAGATCGAGAGCCCGAAGCGGATCCTTGGGCAGCTGCATGGCCATGCCATCCGCTTCTGGTCTGGCAAGGCTTGCTCCGGCCTCATCGTCGGAGAAGGTCTCGAGAATACCCTCTCGGTCGGCACGGCTCTCCCCGAGTTCGATCTCGCCTCCTGTCTTACCGCCACCCATCTCGGCCTCTTCATCCCGCCGCCGGGGATCCAGCGCATCTGGATCGCGCGGGATAATGACGAGGTTGGGCGTAACGCATCGATGAGATTGCGTAACCAACTGAAATCGCGTGGAATTGCCTGTGGTGATCTCGTGCCAGCCATGGGCGATTTCAACGACGATCTGCGGGCATTTGGCAGAGATGCGCTGCGCCGGTCCCTGTTAGGGGCCATGAAAGCACAAGGTCTGGAGATCGAGGACGGATGACCGCCAACCTCCTCGGTGATGCCTGACTGGGCAAAGGTTCCGCGGGTTTGATCTGATCCCGTTTGGACAAGGGGAGCGATGGACCAGCGGGTCGGAGCAGAGTGCTCCTCGCCCGGGCAGCAATGCTCCCCGAACCGGAAAATTCCCCTGCCCCTTCAGGGCATTCCTCGCGGGGACAATTTTCCGGCCCGCGGCGCATTCTCCGCTGCGCTCCGATCCTGACGGATGCGGCCCGGTCGCCGCCGGTCCTGATATCGCCCCATCCAAATCGGGTCAGATCAAACAGAGGAACCAGACAATGCCCCATCAGACAGACATTCAAGAGGAAACCGGCGTGACCGCCGCCATCCTCGACCACTTGGCACTTCACGGCGCAACGCCCGGGCCCGGCGAGACCGATCATCGCCCCCTGCCCCAGCCCGACGAGGTCGAGCTCGCCATGGCGGCGCTCTTTGACACCACCATCGGCCTCCTCACCGGCAGCCAGTTGGAAGACAATCTCGAGGAGATGCTCTGGTCCCTCACCTCGATCTTCCATCGCCGGCTCACCCATATCCAGAAGCTCCTCGACGACAACGAATTCGAGGTTCGGGAAAGCCTCGCTATCCAAGACGGCTCCGAGGTCGCCTCGGTCGAGCTTGAGCGCCTCCAGATGATCGGGCTGAAGCTCTGGGACCACCGCGACGCTTTCGAGCAGATGCGCGATCTGGCCGTGGACCACTTCTCGGCCGCGACCGGCTCGCCCTGGCTGCCCCGCACCGGATCCAAGGTCTCTCATCGCGGTCTCACCTCCGCCGTGGTGGACAGCCGGGCCTATCTCTCGGCCAAGCGCCGCAAAGAGACTGAGGTCCACTGCCCTGAAGGCACGCGGATTGCCTTCTCGGGCGGGGACTATCAGGCCTATGATCTGATCTGGTCCGTCCTCGACGCCACGCACGCCAAATACCCCGACATGGTGCTCCTGCACGGTGGCACCCCCAAAGGCGCCGAAATGATCGCGGCTCGCTGGGCAGATACCCGAGGCGTCATCCAGGTGGTCTTCAAGCCCGACTGGAAAAGCCACGGCAAGGCCGCTCCCTTCAAGCGCAACGACAAGATGCTCGAGACCATGCCGCAGGGTCTGATCGCCACCCCCGGTTCGGGCATCACCGAGAACATCGTCGACAAGGCCCGCAAGCTGGGGATCCGCATCAAGAGGATCGGGGCTTAGGCCCCGGTTCGTGTTTGGATGTGGAGCTGATAGCGGCCTTTGGCTAGACCAATGGCGCGTGTTCGGGTTGCGCACTTTGCCGCCGTGCACGGACATGCTAATCCTTTGCCATGAAAACGAAGCGAAACTCCCCAACCGAAGTCGTGCGGCTGTTTAATGATTGCATAACAAGGCGTGATGCTGAGGCCTTGTCCGAATTATTGACAGAAGATCACGTCTTTATTGACAGTGCAGGACATACGGTTTCTGGCAAGAAAGCATGCCTTGATGTATGGCACGGATTTTTTGATGCTTTCCCAGACTACTACAATGTGATCGAACGCATGGAGACGAGACACAATCTTGTAGCTGTTGCAGGACATTCGGTATGCAGCGACATTAGATTACAGGGGCCTGCGCTTTGGAAGGCCGTAATTGTGGATGATCGCTTGGCAGCGTGGCAAGTTCTCGATGACAACGAAGAGAATCGGCGGCGATTGGCGCTGGAATCGTGAGAGCAATTTTGGGTTCCTCTGACATTCGCCGCACGGACTCTCAATAGTCGCTTCAGAGCCGGAGGCCTTCGCAGGTCTCATTGCTTTGATCTGTTCCCCTGCCCTATGGCTTCGGTCAGATTACTTTATGTCCGTCTTCTTCAGTCATTTGTGCGAGGTTGCACTGCCTCGGCTGTATTTTGCGCTCGGGAATGCGACCCGTCGCTTCGCCTAGGGCAAATGACCGTGTACATTGTCGAACGGCTATATCTCTCTCGGCTGTTCCCCTGCTTCCTTCGCGGCCCCTACACTTCTCCATTTGTCTGAGTCGCATGACATGCTGGTCGCAGCTGTCGTCCCGTCCACAAAGGTTGTCGCCGATCTTTTTCCCCTGCCCCTGCGGGTCATTCCTCGCGAAGCATGTGTGGACACCCATCGGTCAAGCATTTTCTCGAAATCCGATTTCCGGTTCAGTGCGCTCATGTGTCCGGCCTTTTGTCGCGGCGGATGCCGCTGGCCCTGATGAAGTCCGCAGATCATGGTCCCTATCAAAAAGACGTATACGCAGATACAGCTACGCGAACGGGTTATCCTGATCTCCGGCTGGCACCGGTTTTCATCATTCGAAGTGCACGCTCTCCCGATCCCTGTGTTTCTAGCCTTGCTCAGACGGCGAACGCCGCCTTCTCAGGTTTATACTCTGCCTTCCCGGTCATGACTGCCCAGGCGATCCTCGCGATCTTGTTGGCCAGAGCTACTGTCACCAGCCGCGGTGGCTTGCCGGTATCGATCAGTCGTTTCACCCAGCCATAGAGCGGCGTTTCCCGCCCCGATGTTACCCGCCTGATGACAGACGTCGCTCCAAGAACGAGCAGCGTTCTCAGTGTTCGGTCACCGGCTTTCGTGATCCTCCCGTTTCGTTCTTTCCCACCTGAGGAGTTCGATCTGGGCGTCAGCCCCAGCCAAGCGGCAAAGGAACGGCCGGATGGAAAGGCATCCGGGTTCGCAACGGTCGCAGCCATTGCCGTGGCAATGATCTGCCCTATGCCGGGGATTGTCGCCAGCCTCCGGCTGGCTTCACTTGTTCGATGCCAGTCTCTGAGCTGTTTCTCAAGCTGTTTGACCTCGTCGGTGACGATCATGATCTGCCGGGCGTAGGTCTCGACGATGGATCGAACAAGCGGCGGGACGCCAAGCTTGTCACCTTCGTGTCCGAGGACACGGTTGACCAGCTCGCCGACCCGCTCAATCCCCACAGGGGCGACAATGCCAAGTTCGGCCAAGTGGCCGCGCAGGGCATTCACCAGCATGGTTCGCTGACGGATCAGCAAGGACCGGGTCCGGTGGATCATCAGCACCGATTGCTGATCGACCGATTTCACCGCGACGAACCGCATGGTCGGGCGTGTGACGGCTTCGCAGATCGCCTCGGCATCGACAGCGTCGTTCTTGCCACGTTTGACGTAAGGCTTCACGTATTTCGGGGTCATTAGTTTGACCTCATGGTCCCGGGCGATCAGTTCTCGGGCCCAGTGATGCGCCGCGCCGCAGGATTCCATTCCGATCAGGCTAGGGGGCAGATCTTCGAAGAACGCCAGAAATTCGGATCGTCGCAGCTTTCTGTTCGTTAGCACCTGGTCGGACTCGTCGATCACGTGCACCTGGAAAAATCGTTTCGCGATATCTACGCCAATTGTCAGTCCGGACATTGTTTCCTCCTCTGCCCTCGGATTTCTCCCCCAAGGGTGAAGTTGGGGGTGGAGGGTGTCCACACCATCAAAAAGGCCGGCGCCTGCCCCTCTCCGCTGCGCTTCGCCTTCGGTGTGGCCGGGCCTTGGCCAGCTGCAAGGTGACCATCATTGCAACGCAAACAAGGAGAAGAGCAATGACCACGAACTGCATCAAATTCACCAGCGCCGACATCGAAACCGCCAAGGGCGTCGGCTCCATCTCGACCCTGACCTTCGACCTCGACATCACGGTGGAACCCGTCGCAAGCGCGAACCCGATGGCCCCCACGCACCGCGTCCTCGGCCGCTCCCCGCGCGGCAAGCTGGTCGAGTGCGGCGGCATCTGGAAGAAGCAGAACAAGGAGACCGACGCCGACTACTACACGCTGACCATCCGCGACCACGGCTTCAACGCCAACCTCGGCAAGGCCGCGAACCAGGACGATCTGTCCCTGCAGGCCGTCATCCCCTGGGGTCCCAAAGACGCAGCCTAAGCCGACGGCCAGACCGCTCCGGCGGTCTGGCTCTTTCTCGTTCCGGGGGGAGGTTGTAGAGGACGAATTCTACACGGAAATCTGGAGTCAGCCATAAATCTCATAAGAGAAATTATGTTAATGTTTGTGCGTTTTCATTTACACAGCTTCCAGCGCGATTGCGATGCCTTGGCCTACGCCGATACACATGGTCGACAACGACATTTCGCCGGGCCTTAACTCCAGCATTGCGGTTCCTGTAATTCGTGCGCCAGACATGCCGAGTGGATGTCCTAGAGCAATCGCACCGCCATTTGGGTTTACGCGAGGATCATCATCTGCGATCCCGAGAGCGCGGAGGGTCGCCAAGCCTTGGGAAGCAAATGCCTCATTGAGTTCGATCACTGCAAAGTTTTCTTGCTTGAGGCCCAAGCGCTGCATTAGCTTTTTTGAGGCTGGAGAGGGTCCGAAGCCCATGATGCGGGGTGCAACACCCGCGGTGGCACCGCCAAGGACTTTTGCGATTGGTGTCAGGCCGTGCTTTGCCGCCGCCTCTTTGGTCGCGAGAAGAATTGCGGCTGCTCCATCATTCACACCCGAGGAGTTTCCCGCCGTCACAGTGCCATCGGCCTTGACGAAGGTTTTGAGTTTGGCCAAATCGCTCGGCTTCGTGCCCGGGCGCGGGTGTTCGTCCTCGGCGACAATGATCGGATCGCCCTTTCGCTGGGAAATCTGTATAGGCACAATTTCACGCGCAAGGCGTCCGCTGATCATTGCATGGCCGGCTTTTTGCTGCGAACGCAGGGCGAATGCGTCCTGATCCGCGCGGTTGATATTGAAATCCTCGGCCACATTTTCAGCGGTTTCGGGCATCGAATCGACGCCATGTTGCGCCTTCATCAATTTGTTTACGAAGCGCCAGCCAATCGTGGTGTCCTCGACCGAGGTGGCGCGCGAAAATGCTGAGGTGGCTTTCGGCATCACGAACGGCGCGCGGGACATGCTTTCGACGCCGCCAGCGATGATGATGCTGGCCTCGCCGGCTTTGATCGCGCGGGCCGCAGTGATGACCGCATCCATACCCGAACCGCAGAGCCGGTTTATCGTCGTGCCTGGGACGATTTCCGGGTACCCGGCCAATAGCAGCGACATACGTGCCACATTGCGGTTGTCCTCTCCGGCCTGGTTCGCACAGCCGAAGATCACTTCGTCGACAGCAGCTAGATCTAGGTTTGGGTTTCGGTCGGCCAGGGTTCGAAGTGGGATCGCGCCAAGGTCATCCGCCCGCACGGATGCAAGCGCCCCACCGTAGCGGCCGATGGGGGTGCGTATATAGTCGCAGATAAAGACGTCTGTCATGGTAATTCTTTCATAGTCTTTCTGAAGCACCACCGATCAGGCGTCTGCCTGAGCCCAGTTGCGCAGGGCATTTGAGGTGGCGTCGGAAACGTTGAGCTTGTTGTAATGCTCCAGTCGCTCGACGATTTTTGCTAGCCCGTAAGCAGAGCCAAACCAAGCCAAACCGCCCCGGTCCTTTGGGAAGCCATAGCCGTAAATTTCAACCAGGTCGATGTCACTTGGGTCTTGTGCAATGCCCTCATCAAGAATTTGCGCAGCCTCATCGAGCATTGCAAATACGACAACCTCGACAATCATTGCGTTGGTCCAGCGGATCGGCTCCACATTCGCCTCTTGGCGGGCCGCGCCCAAGGCGATTTTGACGGGTTCTGGTGTGTCAGCAACCTGCTCGGTTCCAGCATAATCATACCACCCCGCGCCAGTCTTACGCCCAAACCTGCCCTGATCTACCAGGTGATCCGACACAGGCGAGAAGACCCTTTCTCCCCGATCTCGTGCCGCCTTTCGTTGATACGCCGCTATATCCAGACCTGCGAGGTCCTGAACCTCGAAGGGGCCCATTTTCATACCAAATTCTTTAAGCGCGGCATCCACGCTTTGCGGCGTAGCCCCGAAAAGCAGAACGCGTTCGGCCTGTGTGCGCATAGCCTTCAAAATTCGGTTGCCGATGAATCCGTCGCAAATGCCAGCTTGCACGGGTACTTTCTTGCATGTCCGAATCAGGGAAAACGCAGCAGCGAGAACATCTTTGTCCGTCGTTTTGGTGGGTATGATCTCCACAAGTTTCATAATGTTGGCGGGGCTGAAAAAGTGCAGCCCGATACATCTCTGGGGGGCCGGAACGTCTTTGAAAATCAACTCGGGATTCAGATACGAAGTGTTCGTGGCTAAGATAACGTCGTCACCGCAAGCCTCAAAGACTTGCCGGAACACGTCACGTTTGACATCAATATCCTCGTAAACGGCTTCGACAACCAAATCGACATAAGTGAGATCACTGTATTGCGCGCTTGCTTTGAACGCGCCCTCTCGGGCTACATATTCGGCTTCGTCAATCCGGCCGGAGGCGCGGTCGCGTTTCAGGGTGTCCAGAACTCTGGCTTTGCCTGCGTCGACCGCGAGGGCGTCCCTCTCAATCATATGAACCGAAAGCCCTGAATTCAGCATTCCCACGGCGATGCCAGCCCCCATCGTGCCGCCGCCGATAACGCCAATCTTTGTGATGGGCGCTGGTTTCTGGGCCTCAGCCGCGCTGCCAAAGCGGGTTTTGGTTTCGGCGATGTGAATAGCTTTCAACGCCGCCTCTTTTTGCTTGGGGGTCCATTCAATCGGATTCGGCATGCGTTTAGCCCTTGTGTTCTGCCGCTCTCAGTCGAAAGCGGTCTGTTGTCTGGAGCCTATGCGTCAAGCTTAGGTGATCATTTCATTTATTCGAGTGGCGCTGGCGCGGAGCTTTTCCTCAACGTCGTTGCGAGTCGCGGCCGGCATATTATCAAGGCGCGGTACCATTGGCACTGTCAGAGCTGCGATGGCATGCCGTTCCATGTCGAGGATCGGAAACGAAATGGCATAAACGCCTTCGTACTGTCGGCTGCTTATGGCGGAAAAACCCTTAACAGTGACTTCGTGCAGTTCCTTTCGAAAGGCTTTGACCTCTGAAATCGACAAATCCCCAAGGCTTTCCTCGATACGCAGTTCGGTCGTCTCGGCATTTTGGAACCCGACCAACACACGCCCCGAAGCCGATGGTGCAACGGCGATTTCCGCGCCGGTGCGCACGTTGAAACCAATGCCGCTTGGCGTATTGATTGAGGCTATGACCGTCTGAGAGCCCATGTTGTAGACACGCAAATCACAAGAATATCCCACGGCATGCGCCAGTTCCTGCATGATGGGTAAAGCGGCCGTGACGAGCCTGTCCGTCGGCGGATGAATGCGCGACAGCTGAAACAACTTGGTCGTGATCGCGTATTTATCACCCTGGTGGGAAATGTATTTTCTGCGCTCGAGACAGTTCACCATCCGGTAGAGCTCGCTCGTGCTACGCCCCAGCTGTGCTGCTATTTCTTTCGGGGATAGGCCGTCGCTGCTGTGGCAAAGCGCTTCCAGAATATCCAGCCCCTTTTCAAGAGCCGGCGCAGAATAACTTGTCTGTTTACCGTCCGATTTTACCCCGTCTCCTGTAATGCTGTTATCCGAAACACGATCTTGTTTGCTCATTCTCGACCTTAACCTCCGTATTCAACCACAGTCCTAACCAGCGATTTTTGCTTTTTTTCCATTTAGTTGCAATTAGAGTATGCCCCTATGAACAGTTAAGAGAGCGGCCGCCCACCAGGACACTTCGTGCTGGTGGGCCAGTTGTCATTGGTTAGCAACCGATTTGATGCACCTCGATAATCGTGCCCGATGGGTCTTGGAAAAAGACCTGATACCAGCCCGCCATCGCCCATGTTCCATAGTCGGAAAACGGGACACCCAGCTCGTTTAGTCGATCCTTGAACGCTTCGATGTCATCGGTCCGGAACGCAATGTGGCCACGTTCCAGAGGGTTGACAGCATGACCGGTCCGGTGCCCCACGCCAAGATCGGTGGTCGCGAGGTGGAATTCAGCATGCCCGTCCGTAAGGAATGCGACGCCACCGTCATATCCCTGGGTCGTGTCCTGGTGATGTTCGTCGTCGTCGATACCGCCGAAGCCAAAAACATTCCGGTAGAAGCTATCCAGCTCCGGCACGTCTTTGGAGCAGATATTGATGTGGTGCAGTTCGATTTTCATGGCTTTCCTCAGGATTTAAAAGCTCGGCCCGCCAGTCGCATGAAAAGCCGGGCCGGCGATGCCGTCCGAGTGTGCTTCGGCTTCGAAGTCACGATGTCCTTCCAAGCGAGTGCCATGCCAAGAGTTGCGCGTCTCGCGATTGAGTTATTCATACATAAATAGATATATTGTCAAGCAAAAAGGAATATTCAAGCACTATTATGGCGGCCTGGAAGAGTGACTCCATTAAACCGCTTTAAATGGGTAATATTTTGATAGTTTGGGATACACGAGCCGTATAAAAATTTGCACTTGAACAAAGATATTTAAATTTGATACTTACAGCAAAGGGAGGATTCTTACATGAACACGTCCATTCAGGGCGCTCACCAAGAGCGCGCCGATGTTTGTAGCGCCGCGCAAACCAGACGGATTGCTGCGATGCTCGACCTTGAGGACGCGAACCTTTGCGAAGGCGCCCCCCTGCCCTTCGGATGGCATTTTTTCCTGTTGGGCGGAGCAACGCGACGCTCGGAGCTGCGGTCCGACGGGTTTCCGGGGTTTGGCGTTCCGTTGCCGGACCTTGGGCTGCCGCGTCTGTTGCTGGGCGGCCGACGCATTGAATGCCAGGGGCCCTTGCGGATCGGTTCGGACATCCGCCGGTCAAGCCGGATTGCGAAGTTAAAGGAAAAGGACACGCCTGCCGGTCGGATCGCTGTCGTAGATATCGAGAGTACACTGGCAGAGGTCGATGGCCCCGCATCCATTCAGGAAACGCAGACCTACCTGATGTTGACGGCAGCATCGGGCCAGGCGTCAAAGCCCCCCGAGGCGACCGTTATCGACGCGGAATTCACAAAGGTCATCACCCCGGATGATACGCTTTTGTTCCAATACTCTGCGCTTGGGTTCAATTCCCACAAGATCCACCTGGATCGTGCCTATGCCCGCGACGTAGAGGGCCTGCCCGATCTGGTTGTGAACGGTGGCCTTGCGACCTTGTTGGTCACGGAAACTGTGCGGGTGGATCTAGGTGCCGATCCCATCGCCATTTCCACGCGCCATGTCGCGCCGCTCTATTCCAATCGGAAGATGACGATTGCGCTGGATCGTTCAGGCCAGGGCTGGAGTGCACGCATTTATGATGAATCCAATATCCTTGCCGCTTCTATGGAGATTACCTGCAAATGAGTTTTTCTCCCCTCAGTGATCTGAAGGTCCTGGATCTGACCAGCGTCGTCGTGGGCCCCGTTTCGACATGGCGACTGGCCCAATATGGCGCCCAGGTCATCAAGGTCGAAAGCCCCGGCCGCGATCTGATGCGAGGTCTTGGGGGACAGTCGCCCACGGGCCAGCATTCGGGGGCGTACCTGCATCTGAACCGGGGCAAAAAGAACATCTGCCTTGACCTGAAGAACCCAGAGGCGCGCCCCGTCATTGAGCGCCTGATCGCGTGGGCAGATGTGATCGTGGCGAATATGCGCCCCCAGGCCCTGAAACGTCTGGGCCTGGATGCACAGTCCATTCAGGACGCACATCCCCAGAAAATTTACTGCCTTCTCACCGGTTATGGGACTGACGGGCCCTACGGCGGTTTCCCGACCTATGATAGCGTCGTTCAGGGGGCGACAGGCATGGCGGGTCTGATGCAGGCCCGCGATGGACGCCCGGCATATGTGCCGATGCTGGTCTGCGACCATGTCGTGGGCGAAATCGCGTCCGGGGCGATCATGGCAGCCGTGTTGGAGCAGAATAACACCGGCCGCGGGGCTTTCCTGGAGGTGCCGATGTTCGAAACAATGGCGGCTTTTGTCCTTCAGGAACATTTGGCGCAGCAGAGCTTTGATCCCCCGGTGGGGCCGGCAGGGGATCAGCGCTTGCTGAGCCCGTATAACAAACCAGTCCAGACAAAAGACGGTTTCATTTCCTTCACGATCAACACGGACTCGCAAGTCCGGGCCTTTCTGGTGGCGACGGGCCGGTCAGAACTGGTGGATGACCCTCGTTTCAATTCGATCGCGGCCCGCGCTGACAATGTTACCGAATGGTTCGAGGTTCGCGGCGCCCCACTGAGGGACAAGACCTCTGATGAATGGATAAATATCCTGCGGGCGGCGGACCTGGCGGTGATGCCTTGTCACACATTGGAAACCTTGCCCGAAGATCCGCATCTGAAATCGGTCGGGCTGATCGCATATGAAGATCACCCCACTGAAGGCCGGACAGCTTCAATTCGTGCTTCGGTCCGTGTGAATGGCGACGCGCTGGACCGTAGGTCGCCTGCGGCTCCGTGTGGCTGGGACTCCGGCACGGTTTTGGACATGCTCGGGTTTGATAGCGATGCGGCCCAAGACCTGATCGCCAACCGCGCTGTCCGAACCTCCAAACAAGAAGAGAAACAATGATATGAATCAAAACTTGCAACTCTTGCAGAACAAAGTCTGTGTCATCGTCGGCGCATCCTCGCTGCGTGGTATTGGCTATGCCACGGCAGAGCTGTTTGCGCTTCATGGCGCAAAGATTGTCGCGCTTGATATCGCCATGAACGATGACGTCGCCAAGGGGATGGCGCAGGAAATCGAAACGAACACAGATATCGCCGCAGACGTTCTGGGGGTGCAGGTCGATATTCAGTCCCCTGAAAGCTGCAATGCCGCGATCAAGGCGGCGGTGGACCGTTTCGGAACCATCGACTGTCTAGTCAATTCGGCCGCCATCGTGAACGGGAAAGGGATGCTTTCCATTCCGTCTGATGAGTTCGACCAGATGATCGGCGTGAACCTGAAGGGCGCATTCAACATTTGCCAAAGCGCCATTCGGATTTTCGTCGAGAAGCAATCCGGCACCATTGTGAACCTTGCGTCTTCTGCTGCTCAGCGCGGTGGCGGGTTGGTCGGCGGGCCCCATTACGCCGCCTCAAAAGGCGGGGTCATCAGCCTGACCCGCACGATCGCCCGCGAATTCGGGTCACAGGGGATTCGTGCGAATGTGATTTGCCCGGCAATGATCGATACGTCGATGCTGGATGTGCTGGATGAAACCCGTCTTGCGGGCATCATTGACGCGATCCCACTCAAGAAAGCTGGTCGGCCGCTTGATGCCGCTTATGCCTGCCTGTTCCTGGCATCTGACATGTCCGCCTTTGTCACTGGCGCGACGATCGATGTGAACGGGGGAACACACATTCACTAAAAACGTGCAATGGCACACGAATAGCAACTGCCATCGCATGCAAATGATCCATCCCGCAATTGCGATTGGAAATCAGCCGGGTCACCGGCAATCAACGGAGGAGAAACTATATGAAATTCGCCCTTACAACGACTCTTGCCGCCGCGGCTTTTGCTGCGTCTGGCATGGCCGCACAAGCTGATGCAGTCCGCCTGAAAATTGCTTCGGCCTATCCTTTGAGTCTTGTGCAACTTGGCTCGCTGGCCAAGAATCTCGAAACCAATCTTAACGTGGCGTCTGATGGGGATATTCAGGTCAAACTGTTTGAACCGAACGCCTTGGTGCCCTCGTTGGAAATTTTCGATGCCGTCAGCAATGGATCGGTCGATGCAGGCTGGGCCGCCCCTGGTTTCTGGCAGTCGAAAGAGCCTGTTCTGGGTGTGACCTCGTCCATTCCGTTTGGACCTGGTGCCGGTGAATACCTAGCGTGGCTGCAATTCAAAGGCGGCGAAGAGTTTCTGAACCGTGCCTATGAAAAACATAACATCCACTCTGAGCTGTGCGGTATTCTTGCGCCCGAGGCTGGCGGCTGGTTCCGTGATGAAATCACGTCCGTGGAACAATTCGAAGGCATGAAAATGCGTATCTTCGGGCTGGGTAGCAAAGTCATGCAAAAGCTGGGTGTAGACACCCAATTGCTGGGCGGCGGTGATGTGTTCCCGGCCCTGGAACGCGGTACGATTGATGCGGCCGAATTTTCGATGCCTGCAATCGACCTGAAACTGGGCTTCTACCAGGTTGCAAAGCACTACTACTTCCCCGGCTGGCACCAGCAAAGCACCATGCTTGATTTCATCATCAACAAGGATAAGTGGGACGCGATGAGCGAGTCGCAACAGAGTCTGATCAAGATGGCGTGTCGCGCGAACATCGCCACTGGACTTGCCGAAGGCGAAGCCATCCAAGGGGCTGCAATTGCCGAACTGGCATCAAAGGGTGCGATCGTTCACACTTGGTCGCCCGAAATGCTGGGGACATTCAAGGCCGCATGGGACGAAGTTGTCGCCGAAGAGGCTGCGGCTGACGCCGAGTTCAAGGCGGCTTGGGAGTCCCTGTCGGCCTTCCGTGCTGAGTACAAAACTTGGGGCGACGTTGGCTACCTGAAGTAAACCGTTGATCTATCGGTGCCCACCCAAGGTCTTTTGGGTGGGCATTTCGATATGTCATTTCGAATAATGGCGCTGTCTCTTGCGAAGTTGGCGCGCGTAGGTCTGGAAGGAGGGCGACTTCATGAGATTGCTCTTAACAATAAGTGATACGCTGGACCATGTGCTGGCTGCGATCGCTAAGCTGGGCGCAATAAGTGGCCTGGTGCTTGTGATCACAGTCTGTGTTGACGTTGTGACAAGATACCTGGGTGCTCCAAAACCATTCGGTTTGAACTCCACGCAGTTGCAAGAAGCCGAATACTGGTTTCATACCTTTCTGTTCACGTTCATGATTGGCTGGGCCTATACAAAAAATTACCATGTCAGGATTGACCTCGTCAGTTCGATGTTTAGCGCGCGAACCCGCCTTGTTATCGAAATGATAGGTGCGATATTTTTTCTACTGTCGTTCTCACTCTTGGGCATCTGGTACACAGGGCAATACGCACTCACATCGTTTCTGAATGACGAATCTTCAAAGTCGGTACTGGGCCTTTCGAATGTCTGGATCCTAAAAACGGCTCTTTTCTTGATGTTCGTTCTGCTGGCTGCTGCTGCAATCTCTCAATTCATCAAATCTTTGGCGGCTTACCTCGGGATCATCCGAGATGGAAAAACCACCGACCCATTCGGAGTTAACTGATCATGGAATGGATAGCGCCCTACCTGCCGGCACTGATGTTTGCGTCGCTCGCGGTACTCCTATTTACAGGCTACCCAGTCGCCTTTGTGCTTGGCGGCATCGGCATGGGATTTGGTTTCTTGGCGTATTTCGTCGACCCATGGCTGTTTGACCTGCCGCAGTTTGGAACTCTGCCATCGCGAATCTACGGATCCATTGCCGAAAGCCTTATTTTGACCGCCGTTCCCATGTTCATCTTCATGGGTGTTATGTTGGAAAAATCAGGCGTGGCGCGGGATCTTTTGAACTGTCTTCAGGTTCTGCTGCGTCGTGTCCCCGGAGGGCTTGCCCTGTCCGTTACCCTGATGGGCACAATCCTTGCCGCAACGACGGGGATTATCGGCGCATCGGTTGTGATGATGAGCCTGCTTGCTCTGCCGATCATGTTACAACGTGGGTACTCCCCTCAGTTGGCGACGGGTACGATCGCGTCTTCTGGGACACTTGGAATTCTTATTCCGCCCTCTATCATGCTGGTCATCATGGGGGATCTTCTGTCGCGCTCGGTTGGGAACCTCTTTGTCGCCGCGATCATCCCCGGCTTCATGCTGGCCGGTCTGTATGTCGCTTACATCGTTGTGATTTCGATACTGCGCCCAAGCATTGCGCCGAAATTGCCTGCTGAACTTGGACCCAAATCCACAGGCCAATACTGGCTGATGTTATTCAGGTCGTTTCTACCGCCGGTGTTCCTGATTGCCTGTGTTTTGGGTTCAATTCTTGGTGGTATCGCGACGCCAACAGAGGCCGCTGGTGTGGGCGCGATGGGGGCGCTCATCCTTGCATTTATCAACCTTGTGCTGTTGCCTGCAATCGGGGTCCCAGAGTTTCATTTTGACGGCGAAGCTGCCGCAAGCATCGATGATCACCCAACAGGCAGGGGGGGCGCCGCGGACATAAAACACTTCGGTCGTGTTGTCTGGGATGTCATGATCTCAACGGGTCTGACCAATGGTATGGTCTTTGGGCTTTTTGTTGGCGCTACATTATTCTCGTACATGTTCCGCGCCCTGGGGGGCGAGGCGCAGGTCGAGTCTTTCATCGCGCATCTGGGTTTTGGGCCTTGGGGCCAGTTGTTCATGATCATGGGAGTCGTGTTCTTACTCGGGTTCTTTCTCGACTGGATCGAGATTACTTTGATCGTCTTGCCGGTGTTTGCCCCAATCATCAATGGATTGGACTTCGGCGATCACGTGGCGTCGTCTGAAGTCGTCTATTGGTTCGCCATCCTATTGGCTGTCAATCTACAGACATCGTTCCTCACGCCGCCTTTCGGGTTTGCCTTGTTCTATATGAAAGCGGTCGCACCGCCTGAAATCAAAATACAGCAAATATATCGTGGGATCATCCCGTTTGTCGGGCTTCAGATTCTCGCGTTGGTGTTGGTAATGATTTTCCCTGACATCGCATTGTGGCTGCCACGGATTCTGCTCGACTAGGGAAGGGTTAAATACGGCAACCCTTGATCCGTAGTTTTCCAAGCTGCGCGAAACATCAGTGACATCTGCACACGAAACAGTGCCTCTACTATACAAAACCGCGAATTCGAGCAAAGTAGAGGCATTTTGCAGAACCCGACCAAAGATGTGGCAACTGCTCAAGATCGTGTTCGCGAACGGGTGGCCATTATATCGCCATGCATCGCTGCGACCGGATGCTTGACTGACGCAAACCGTCTTTCCGGTCGCAAAAAGGCCAAGAGAGATACTTCGATTTCCCGGTCGTAGATGTCCTCGTTGAAATCTAAAATATGTGTTTCGATACGTCTGTCAGCACCATCAAAGGTTGGGCGGATACCAAAAGACGTCACAGAAGCATAGGTTTTTGACATATCGCCTAGGATCACTGTTTCCGAAGCATAAACACCATAGTCGAGACCAACCGGAATGCCGCTCATTAAATTCGCGGTGGGGAACCCCAAGACTCTGCCCCGCTTGTCGCCATGTGCCACAACGCCGCGAATCCGGACCGGGAGTTCTAATTTAGTCATGTCTGTCTACCACGTCGGATTTTACGGAATGGCACGAGTGCCGAATGCCCACACTGTATAGCTCTGAGAGTCTAATCGGCGTGACCTGCCCGCACAATTGTGCCTTTTGAGACGGCACCCAATCAAAGGGAAATCTCAGCCTGTCTTTGATGTGACAGGGGGTGCCCTGTCCAGTGAAGCGATTGAGCCAATTGTCCCACAAGAGGCATTCATGATCAGCATAAGCTGAAGAGCCCTTTTCTGGGCCCTGAACACAGTCAGGGAGGACAAAATGACAAATTCTCAATTTTCACTAGAAGGCCGCATCGCCATGGTAACTGGTGGCGGACGGGGTATCGGGCTGGGCATTGCCACCAGCCTGGCCGAGGCCGGTGCTGATGTCGTGATCGCCGATTACACGAAAGAGCTGGCAGAAGCAGGCGCTGATGCGGTGTCGAAACTGGGGCGTCGCACTGCCGCGTTGCAAGTTGACGTCCGCAAACCGGACAGTGTTACGGCAATGGTTGACGCCGTGGAAAAGCAATTCGGTCGGCTGGACATCGCAATGAACAATGCGGGCGTCGTCAGCTTGGGCGGAATCGAAGAACTGACCGTCGATCAGTGGGACGATTGCATTAACATCAACTTGCGCGGCGTTTTCCTGTGCACCCAGGCCGAAGTGGCCCTGATGCGCAAACAGAAATACGGCCGGATCATTAACACCGCCTCGATCGCTGGCAAGGTCGGTTTCCCCGCCCTGTCGCATTACAGTGCCACGAAATTCGGTGTCATCGGCTTTAGCAACGCCGTGGCCAAGGAAGTGGCCCAGGAAGGCATCACTGTGAACGCCCTGTGCCCCGGCATCGTCGGCACTGGCATGTGGCGCGGCGAAACCGGCCTATCCGGCAAATGGGCAGAACCCGGCGAAACCGAAGAGGAATCATGGAAACGTCACCAGCAGATTTTCCTGCCGCAGGGCGTGGCGCAAACACCCGAGGACATGGGCCAGATGGTCGTGTATCTGGCCTGCGCACCCCATGTCACCGGCCAGGCGCTGGCCGTGGATGGCGGGTTTTCTCTGGGCTGATCATCAGGCCCCTGGTCGGCCCGGGACACTGTTCCCGGGCCTGACCTTCAGGTTTCCTCGCGCGCCTTCTGGATTTGGATTTTCCGGTAAAGCGTCGCGCGCGACATGCCCAGATACCGCGCCGTCAGGGAAACGTTGCCGCCGTTATAGCGCAGGGCTGCCTCGATTTTTGATGCTTCGGACTGGGACCGCGCGGTCAGGTCTTTACGTGCGATTTCCTCAACTATATCCTGTGGCAGTTGGTCCAGACGGACCAGTTTTCCATCGGATAAGGCAATCGCGTGACGCAGCGAATTGCGCAGTTCCCGCAGGTTGCCGGGCCAATGGTAATGCTGCAACACCAAGCGCACATCGTCGTCCAGTTCCAAATCTGGCTTTTCTTGCAGCTCACGCTCGATCCGAAACAGATCGCGGACGGTCAGCTCTATATCCGGTGCGTTGCGCAATGGGGGAAGCGCAATTTGCCCGCCCTTCAATCGGTGCAGAAGATCGGGCCGCAGGCGGTTCTCTTTTACCAGTTCGCTGAGCTCCTGGGTGGAAATCACAATCATGCCGATCCCGTTCACAGCCGCCTGCCTGTCACTTTCCAGCAGGCCCAGTAACACTGATTGATGTGCTTCGCTCATTTCGTCGATCCGATCAATGATAAGACAGGATCGTTGACCTTGAAGACGGTTTTCGAACAAGGATGACAAATTGCTACGCGCTTCGAGTGCGGCACAATCAACAAAGACAATTTTCGTATCTTCACCAAAACAATGCCGCGCAACCGCCTTGGCAAAACTAGTTTTGCCTGCACCCGTTTCGCCCGTTACGACGACAGGTAACCCCGAAGACAAGAGACGTTGCGCGCGATCCATTGCCTGGCTTAGCACCGGGTTGATACGCAAGTCCTCTTTAACCAGATCAACCGTCTTTAGGGCCCAAGGAGTTGCTGGAGACATCCGCGCACTGCCAGTCTGGAGGGCAGCCGACTGCCTGCGTGTTTCGGGCACGCTCAGCATCGCCCTAAGTGGCTTTCCTCCATGCTGGAGCATGATGGGCGTACCTGGACGGATCTCGGATATATCGGTATCCAATTCAAAAAGCTCAGTCGCCGAAGTGCCAATCAACTCATCTACCGGCTGTTTCAGCAACCGTGCAACTTGGGATGTCCCCTCTAAGATCAACCCACTTTCGCTAATCGCGATCTGGCCCTCTTCGGCCATGTCGGAATTTTCTGCATTGTCCAGAATGCGCAGCATCAGGTTACGACGGTGAAGTCGACCAAAGTGCCCGTTTTCAATTCGGCGGGCCGCACGTTCGACGATGCTTTGTACGACACGGTTCATCCGTATGTCTGTGCTACGAGCCGTCGTTACGTTAATAACGCATTCTAAAGCTCCCTTCCGCCCAAAAACCGGCGCCGTGAGGCAGGTCAGGTCTTGAGTTGCGGCACCATAATGCTCGGTTCCGACGACAGAGACTGATTTCCCCACCCTCAAGCAGGTTCCGATACCATTGGTTCCCTGCCTGTCCTCAGTCCAAATCGAACCTGGAATAACACCTGATCCCGCCAACTCGCCCAAGTATTGATAATCGCAGCGGAACAGTAGCATTGCCCCTTGAGAGGACGCGAGTGACACCAGATACTCACTATCGACGAGCCGTTGGAACAGGCGCTCGATTTCGGGTTCAGCGATACGTAGAAAATCTTCGCGCTCCTCCAGGATCGGGCGCAATTCAGAATGTGACAGGACCTCAGCACGCGGAATACTGTCGGGAAGAAGATTATAGTCTGAAAGACATCTTTTCCAAGACTCGGACACGAGATCTGGCAGGTCAAGTGCGCCATTCAGCCCGCGAGATTTGCGAATATTGGCGATTTCTATTGCCAACGGATCATTCAATTCTGTGGCGGTTCCCGCCCTTGTGTCTGACATTATGCCCCTCCCAAGACAACTTCTATCAAGCGCCGATTTTACAGCGCTAGGCTATTTCCCGTCTGGCCAGCTTTGCTGCTCCTCCGTTAAGCCAGATAAGGGGGTCCTCCGGAGTCTCTGGGCATCTATGACCCAAACGGACACCGTCGATTTTCCCAATAAAAACCATCTGATCGTCATGTGCATACGCTTGTTGAACATCGCAAAAGAAACATGTCGTAGCCCCTGCCAGATATGGTAGCCCATGCATCCCCTCCACCCATCTGTCGGAGGTGAAGCGAGAGGCACGCTTGTCGCTTCGGCAAAATCGATCCAATAGGTCGATGTCGTTTGTGGTGATCTGGTTCAGGCAAAAGTAACCACTGTCCCGGATCGCCGGAAAGGCCGAGGCACGGTTGTTGACTGCAACGATTATCGCGGGGCGATGAGTGGAGAACGGAACAGCGGTCGTAACAGCGAGGCCGTGAAAGCCTCCAGAATGATCGCGCGTTGTCAGAAGCGCAACATTGACCACCGTCCCCCTGAGCGCTTGTCTCAGGTTCTTTGAGAAATCGCATTCACCTTCTCGATCGAAATCGGGGTGCTTATTCATATCATATCCTCCCGTGCGCCTGTAAGATCGCAGTGCCCTCCGTCCAATTATAGCCACATGTTACCGCGTTGTAGCTATTGAACACACGCTCCAGTCGGACACATCTTATCATAACAAGTGTCTCATCTGAGACACTTGTTGCCTTGCATCCTTATTTGCCGCCGTATGGTCCGACCGCTCTAAGGTGCCGGACAACTCAATAGGCCGTCAGGCCCGCAGCTTGGAACAAAGCCTCTTTGCAGCTCGACACTGCCCGCTTTTGCCTTAGCACTTCATCCACGGGCCGTGCAGCCACTCTCTGTGCGAGATCCGCAGCCATGGCTGCGGCAAGGCCGTCTGGGGCAATCCATTCAACCAGACTAGCCTTCAAAGCGCATTCGGGAGCCACACGATCACCAAGAATCAAATATTGCAGAGTTTTCGCGTGGCCAACCATACTGACTAAGTCCGAAACAACTGATGCGTCGAACAGCACTTCCCCGATTTTCCCGGACATTTGCAAGTAGGCACTTTCTGCCATTACTCGCCAGTCGCAAGACAAAGTCAACGCGGCCGCGGCCCCGACAACACCCCCCTCAATGGCGGCAATCGTCACTTGAGGCATAGCCCGCCATGCGCTGCACATGTGCTCGTAATGCATTGAAATGAGTTTCGCCTCGGACGATTGTGCGTCAACCGAGTAACATACCGCCTCGTCAGCTTCACAGCTGGTCATGTGGGATGTTCTGAGTACGACGGATGTGGTGGAGAAGTCGTCATGGAAATCCAAAGCGACCCTTGTGAGATGCTGCATCTGTTCGCCGCTCAGCGATACATGGCCTTGCACAGGGGCGAATGTCACGGTGGCCATAGCAGCGTGCTTATTGATGGATATCATCCCCGCCTCGCATATTTGTAACTATGTGACGACATTCCGGGAAAAAAGGAGTGACACCCTCTCGCCGTCAAAACCAAACCGCGTCAGTACGTCCCGACTATGTGCCCCGATAATTGGCGGCGGAAGACGCACAGAACCTGGCGTCCGGTCCAGTTTCACGGCGATACCGGGCCCGCGATAGCCATCGACTTCCTGTACCATCTCTCTGGTCCGCGTATGATCAAGTTCGAGCACCTCTTCGACGGTCAGAACCGGCGCGCAGGGTACCCCCAGATCCATCAGATGCGTGAACAGGGCCATACCGTCCCGTTGTTCCAGCAGCGGACTCAGTGTGGCCCGCAGACTGTCGCGGTTCGTCACCCGGTCGCGGTTTGTGCGGTACAGCACGTCGGTGCCCAGCTCGGGCACACCCAGCTCGGCGCATAGCGTACGGAATTGCCGGTCATTTCCCACGGCCAGAAACAGCGGCACGGTGCTGGTCGGAAACAGGTCATAGGGGACGATATTCGGATGACCGTTGCCGGTCCGCAAGGCCCGCCCGCCATTCAGAACGTTCGAGGCATGAGGGTGCAACATTGCAATCGCGGTATCGTACAATGTCACCTCGACCATCTGGCCCAAACCGGACCTGTTGCGTTCCAGCAGCGCCATCAGAATACCCATGCAGCCATACATGCCGGTGCAGCTGTCAACGATGGGAATACCGATCCGACAGGCATCAATATCGGGCGGCCCGTTCACCGCCATCAGCCCCGAAATCGCCTGCACCGCAGCGTCATAGCCGGGCAAACCACCCAGTTGTCCGGTTTCCCCGAACCCCGACACACGGCAATGCACCAGATGCGGAAACCGCCGAGTGATTTCCGACAGATCCGAGACACCCCATTTCGCCCAAGTGCTGGCCTTGAAGTTTTCGATAAAAACATCGGCCTGTTCCAGCATCTCGAACAGCAGGTCAATGCCCTCTGGCTTGGATAGATCCAGTGCCAGATCTTTCTTATTGCGATTCAAACCCAGAAAATAGGGCGCAGTGCCATCGACAAATGGTGGGCCGTACCCACGCGTATCGTCGCCGGCGAAGGCCTCGACCTTGATGACTTCTGCGCCATGATCGCCCAGCAATTGTCCGGCAAACGGACCCGCCAACACACGCGAGGCATCCAGAACTAATGTCCCGGTCAAAGACCCGTTCACGCTTTTGCTCACTTGCTTCTCCTCAGTTTAGCGCGGGCCCGGCCCCGATCCTCCGGGGGCCGGGCCTTACAGGTCGTTATGCGCGCGGCGCCAGTCCATCAGATCGGCGATGGTGATTTTCAACAGGCCATGCTGCGCGGCAAAATCGTCAAGCCGCTGACCACACATCATCGAGCCATCGGGGTTCACCAGCTCGCACAACACACCCACAGGCTCATGCCCGGCTAGACGCACCAAGTCATAGGTCGCCTCGGTGTGGCCATCCCGCACCAGAACACCACCCTCGCGGGCACGCAGGGGGAACACATGGCCGGGCCGTCTGATCGCGGACGGGTCCGGTGTGTTGGCAGACAACACTTGGAATGTCAGGGCGCGGTCGTTTGCAGAAACGCCCGTACTACAGCCATTCGCATCGCATGTGACGGTAAAGGCCGTCGCCTGAGGATCGTCGTTGCGCGCCACCATTGGCGGCAGATCCAAGGCATCCGCCTTTGCGCCGCTCATTGCTGCGCACAGGATACCGGTGGAATGATTAACCATAAAGGCCACCATATCCGGCGTAATCGTTGCGGCCGAAGCGATCAGGTCGCCTTCGTTTTCGCGCATGTCATCATCGACAGCGATAACCATCCCGCCAGAGGCGATGATGTCAATCGCCAGGGCGACCCGGCGCAAAGCCGCAGCGGACGGCGCGTCGGTGGATATCGAGGGGACAGCAACGCTGTCCCCTTTAATTTCCAGTTCTCGCAGAAACAACATCCCGCTCAGCCTGCGTTAATGACCGGCAGAACGTCTTCAGCCAGACGACGCATCGTCAGCCGCTCGCGTTCGCGGTTATGGCCAGAACCGTCCATCGCCGCCTTCAGCAAAGTGCCGAACGGACCCGAACGCTCACGCAGGCTCATGATCTTATCAATCACGGTCTTGGGCGAGCCATAGATCACCGAGGACTTAACGATCGATTCGACCGTGACCTCGTCATCTGACATTTCCGGATTCGGCTTGATAACCGCGGTATAGTCAGCGACTTTCAGCACTTCCCACAGGTAGTCGAAGTAGTAGAAATCCGACCCTTTGGGATCCAGCAGCCAGTCTTCTGCCTGGGCGTCGCTTTCGGCGATCAGGATGTTGCGAACAACCGACCAGTCTTTGCCGTCGGCCTTCTTGCCGATAGCTTCGCAACCTTCGACATACTTGTGCCAGTGGTTGATGATGGTGCTTTCGGGCGCAAAGTTGGCCGAGATCGGGCGCCAGCCCTGTTTCACCGCATGGGCGACCGAATTACCATCCGGCGACATCGACGACAGCGAGATCGGGGGATGCGGTTTGGTAAAGGGCTTGGACATATAGCCCACGCCGAGTTTGGGAATGATATTGTCGGTGATCTTGATATTCCAGTGTTTGCCCTTGATGTCATAGGGCGGGTCCTGCGACCAGATCTGCTTGATCATACCGATAGATTCAGCGAACTTTTCGGCGCGTTCAGTGCCGTCCAGAACGTCGAACAGTTCCATATCAGAGGCCAGACCGCCCGGCCCGATACCCATGTTGAAACGGCCCTCAGTCATGTGATCAAACTGCGCCGCCTGACCGGCAACCTGCGCCGGGTGGTGGTTTGGCAGACAAATCACACCCGTACCAAAGCGGATTTGCTTGGTCTGGGGGATCAGCGACGCCAGGAACATCATCGGCGCGGTGATTGGCTCGGTCGAGGCCGAATAATGTTCGCCGATCCAGGTTTCCTTGAAACCTAGCTGGTCAGCGTAAATGATTTTTTCCGTGTTCTCTGCCAACACATCAACAAGCGGCCGGTCAGCCGGGTGCAGGGGCATGTGGAAAAGTCCGAGATCCATTGAATCCTCCCAAGGTTCGTTAAGTGCCCATACGGGCGTTGGTTTCTGCTCAGGCACCTGCCCAAGTCAGTCGGTGAGTGGCGTCGCAACAGAAGCGCGCGCGCCGTTCAGCCACAGAATTGGCGCCGTGGCCTGATCCGTGCGGGGCAGGATGACATCCTCGACCGCACCAAAGAAAACTGTGTGGGTGCCAAAATCATGGCGTTCGACCACACTGCAAATATGCGTTGACAGGGCGTCCTTCAGTGCAGGCACGCCCCCGACCACATCGGTCCATTCACCCGGTACGAACCGCTGGTCGCGCATGTCGCTGCGGGAGAACCGCTCTAACAGGTCAAGGCGGTCTTCTCCCATCAGGTTAAGGGCGAACCGTCCGGTGCGCAGGATAACCGGATGGATCGAGGCCGTGTGATTAATAGCCACCATCATCGACGGGGGTTCCATCGAGAGCGATCCCGAACTGGTAACAGCCATGCCGTGCCAGCCGCCTGTTTCGTCACACGCGGTCACCAGAGAAATGCTGGCCGCACACAACCGTAAACTCGTTCGGAAGTCCTCGGTCAGTGAGGTCATGGTCAGGTCCTGTGCCGTCATCGGAACGGTTCTCCGCCGCTAAGTGAATGTAAGGAGCGCCCCGCAGATCGCAGCGAGGCACCCAAGCTTGCCCTGAGAATTGTCAATTCAACCCGAAATGCCCACTGGCCCAGTTGCGCTAAGCCGGAACGTCCGGCTTGTCTCAGAATTGACAGTTGCGACAATTGCCCCTGCGTCAGACATGTGAGCCTATCCAATGTTTTTTTCGCGTCGAACCACCCCTGGGAATAATTGCTGGGCGGGTAGCGTTCGGGCGCTGATCGAAAGGACCGGCGATGACCGATGCAACTTACCCTCGAATTGAAATCATCCTGAACGGCAAAAGGATCGGCCCCGAAGGCCGTTCCACGCGGGCGATCACCAACCCCGCCACAGAGGAAACACTGGCCGAAATGCCGATGATCACCGCCCAGGAACTGGACCAGGCGGTACAAACAGCGCAAACCGCCTTTGACTCCTGGCAGGGCGTGTCAGCCCTGGAGCGCAGCCGGATTCTGCGGCGCTTTGCCGACATTCTGCGCCGCGACGAATCCCAGATTGCGCGCAACATCACGCTGGACATGGGCAAACCCCTGGCCGAGGCCCTGGCCGAGGTGCGTTCGGCCGCCGATTATGTGGACTGGCACGCCGAGGAAGGCCGCCGCGTCTATGGCCGCATCATTCCCGCGCGGGTGGCTGGGGTGCAGCAAATCATGGTCAAAGAACCTGTCGGGGTCTGTCTGGCAATCGCGCCGTGGAACTTTCCACTGAGCCAGTCGATCCGAAAGGTGGCCAATGCCCTGGCCTCGGGCTGTACGCTGCTGCTGAAAGGCGCATCTGAAACCCCCTCGGCGATCATGGCCATTGCCAACGCCCTGGAAGAGGCCGGCCTGCCCGCGGGGTGCCTGAACATCATCTGGGGGGACCCATCGCTGATTGCCAACACCTTGCTGGCGCATCCCGTGGTGAAAAAACTTAGCTTCACCGGCTCGGTTCCAGTTGGCAAACATCTGGCAGAGCTGGCCGGACGGTACATGAAACGTGTCACGATGGAATTGGGAGGCCATGCCCCCGTTCTGATTTACGACGATGTCGACCCCCAGGCCGTGGCCCGCGCGCTGACCGCCAATAAGCTGCGCAATTCCGGGCAGGTCTGTATCTCTCCGACGCGGTTCTATGTGCAGGATGGCGTCTATGACAGCTTCTTGCCCGCTTTGGTCGATGCGTTTGAAAAAGTAAACGTTGGCAACGGGTTGGACCCAGCCACCAAAATGGGCCCGTTGGTCAATTCCGGCCGGGTGGATGCGATGGACGCGCTGGTCGCCGATGCCCGCGCAAACGGCGCCACCATTGCCACCGGCGGCGCGCGCATCGGCAATGTCGGACATTTCTACAGCCCGACCGTCGTTGCCACTGACGGCGACGACATCGCGCTGATGAATGACGAACCCTTTGGCCCGGTCGCGGTGGTGTCGCGATTCCGCGACAGTGACGAGGCCCTGCGCCGCGCAAATCGCCTGCCCTTTGGTCTGGCCTCTTATGTCTTTACCAATTCGCTGCAACGCGCCGATCAGGCGTCGGCCTCTTTGGCGGCAGGGATGGTGTCGATCAACCATTTTGGACTGGCCCTGCCCGAAACGCCATTTGGCGGGATTAACGACAGCGGCTATGGCAGCGAAGGCGGCATCGAAAGCTTCGAAGGCTACCTGAACACGAAATTCATCAGCCGCATGTCAAACCCGGTGGCCTGACCGATGACCGTACACTACCGTCTGGAAAACAAGGTGGCCGTGGTCACCTTTGACAACCCGCCGCTGAACGTGTTTGGCCGCGACATGAGGGCTGAATTGTTGGACGCGATCCAGCGTGCCGCACAGGACCGTCCGTCACGCCTGATTCTGACGGGGGCCGGGCGCGCCTTTGTCGCTGGTGCGGATGCGCGCGAATTTGACGGCAAACCGCTGCCGCCGCATTTGAACGACGTGCTGGCCCAACTGACCGACCTGCCGTTTCCGACCATCGCGGCCATCAACGGGACGGCCTTGGGGGGCGGCTTGGAAATCGCGCTGGCTTGCCGGTATCGCATCGCGGCGCCGGGGGCCACGCTGGGCCTGCCAGAGGTCACGCTGGGTATCGTCCCCGGGGCCGGCGGCACGCAAAGGTTGTCGCGCCTGATACCGATGGCCGCCGCGCTGGACATGATCGCCCGGGGGCGCAGCGTGTCGGCAGAAAAGGGGCTGGATATGGGGCTGGTCGACCAGATCGCCGCCGACCCCGTCGCCGCCGCCCACAGTGTGGGCAAACAGGTACTGCACCGTGCGCTGATACCGGATCAGCGTCCCGCACCGGACCTGGACACCCAGGCGGTTGACGATGCGCATGCCCAGGCCGACCGGCGGGCCGCGGGACAGATCGCACCGCATCTCGCAATTGATCTGGTCGCCGCAGCCGCGTCCGAAACACTGGAGCAGACCATGCTGCGCGAAAGGCGCACCTTCCTGGACCTGCGCCAGTCACAACAGGCTCATGCCCTGCGCCATGTGTTTTTCGCCGAACGCGCCGCCCTGTCCCAGGGCAAGGCCTTTGCCGCGCCGAAAACCGAACTCAGCCGCGCGGTCGTCGTCGGTGGCGGCAACATGGGGGCCTCGATCGCCTATGCGCTGGCCACCGCTGGGCTAGAGGTGACCGTGGTCGAAACCGACGCCAATGCGGTGAGCCGCGCTAAGGACAATATCGCCCGACTGATTACCCAAGGTGCGGCCCGCACCGGGCTGGATCCGGCCGTGTTGCAGGTTCGCTTGTCTGTTCAATACGGATACGAAGGGTTGCCCCCCGCAGGCCTGGCCATCGAGGCCGCATTCGAGGACATGAGCGTCAAACGCACCATATTTGCCGCGCTTCAGGCCGCCCTGCCCCGCGACGCGGTGCTAGCCACGAACACCTCTTATCTGAATGTGAACGCACTGGCCCTGGGAATCGACACCCCCGAACGGTTCCTGGGTCTGCATTTTTTCGCCCCCGCGCATATCATGAAGCTGCTGGAAATCGTGCGCGGTGAGAAAACATCCGACGCGACGCTGGGTGTGGCCTTTGCCCTGGCACGGCGGCTTGGGAAAATGCCGGTTCTGTCGGGGGTATGCGACGGATTTATCGGGAATCGCATCCTGACCCGGTATCGCCATGCGGCGGATACTTTGCTGTTGCAGGGGGCCACCCCGGACAGCATTGATGCCGCGATGCGCGCCTTTGGCATGGCCATGGGCCCCTATCAGGCGCAAGATCTGTCTGGTCTGGACATCGCCTATGCCAACCGCAAACGTCAGGCCCCCGGGGACCGCCAGGACCGGCGCTATGTGCCGATCGCGGACCGCCTGGTCGAAGACCTGAAAAGGCTGGGGCGGAAAACCAATGCCGGCTGGTACGATTATGATGCCGACGGCACACCGCAGCCCTCGCAGATCGTGTTGGACTGTATTGTTGCCACCAGCGCCCAGGCGAAAATCCCCCGCGAACCGATCCCGCCCCAGGTGATTTCTGCCCGCTTACTGCTGGCCATGATCGCCGAGGCCTGTGACATCCTGACAGAAGGCATCGCCGCCCGGCCCGCCGATATCGATCTGATTCTGATCCATGGCTACGGGTTCCCTCGCTGGCGCGGAGGGCTTATGTATCAGGCCGACCGGATCGGCGTGCCCATGTTGATCGACCAACTGAACGCGCTTTGCGAAAACGACCCTTTATCCTGGTCCGTTCCCGGCCTTCTGACTGATCTGGCCGCAGCGAACCGTACCCTGAACAGCCTGAATACCTAAGAGGTACCCCATGAACGACGTCTTCCTTTGCGATTACATCCGCACGCCCATCGGGCGTCATGGCGGCGGCCTGTCCGGCCTGCGCCCTGATGATCTAGCGGCCATTCCACTGGCCGAATTACTGCGCCGGAATCCGGGGATGGACCCGTCCGAAGTCGAGGAGGTCTGGCTGGGGTGCGCCAATCAGGCAGGAGAGGACAACCGCAACATTGCCCGCATGTCCAGTTTGCTGGCTGGATTACCTGAACAGGTGCCGGGGGTCACGGTAAACCGCCTGTGCGGTTCCGGGCTAGAGGCCGTTCTGACCACCGCTCGCACGATCAAGGCCGGGGAAATGCACCTGGCCATCGCCGGTGGCGCCGAAAGCATGAGCCGCGCACCCTTTGTCCTGCTGAAATCTGATCGCGCCTTTTCACGCGCCGTCGCGATGGAGGACACCACCATCGGCTGGCGTTTCATTAACCCCAAGATGCAGGCTGCCTATGGGACAGATTCGATGCCTCAGACGGCGCAGAACCTGGCGGATGAAATGGACATCAGCCGCGCAGACCAGGACGCTTTTGCCGCCGACTCGCAGCGTAAAACGGGACAGGCCCAAACCGCAGGACGTTTCACCCCTGAAATCATCCCGGTCGAGGTGCCAGCCGGCCGTGGCAAAACCAAGGTCATAGCCGCAGACGAACACCCCCGACCCGACACCCAACTGGCCGATCTGGCACGGCTGCGCCCGATCACTCGGACGGACGGATCTGTGACCGCTGGCAATGCTTCGGGAGTGAATGACGGGGCGGCGGCGCTGATACTGGCTTCGGGGGCGGCGGTACAACGCCATGGGTTGCGGCCTCTCGCACGGGTGGTTGGTGGCGCGTCTGCCGGGGTGCCGCCGCGGTTAATGGGCTACGGGCCGGTGCCAGCGGTGCAGAAACTGCTGACTCAGCACGGCCTGACCACCGAAGACATCGATCTCTTCGAAATGAACGAGGCCTTTGCGGCGCAAGTGCTGGCCTGTCTGCGCGGGCTGGGCATCCCTGACAACGATCCGCGCGTGAATCCCAATGGTGGGGCGATCGCCCTTGGGCATCCGTTGGGCATGTCCGGTGCCCGAATTGCCGGTAGTGCCGCTATTCAGCTTTCGCAGGGCACCGCGCGGCGCGCCATTGTGTCGATGTGTGTTGGGGTCGGTCAGGGCGTCGCCCTTCTGCTTGAACGCGTCTGACCCCTGCCCCTTGCTTTGCGCTGCGAACTCCCGTTCCCACGTGGCGCAAGGCAAAAGGCCAAGGCACTTGCGTGCCTTGGCCTTCCGACGTGCCGACGTTGCGCTCAAAGGGCGGGAGGAACCCTCTGACGTCAGCCATTCAGATCGATTAGGATCTTCAGTTGTGTGCCCGCCGGATCCAACAACGCGTCAAACCCGTCCTTGATCACGGTATCAAGCGTCACGGTTTTGGTCACAACTTTGCGGGCCGGGATTTGACCCGAAGCAATCAGGCGCATCACGCGGGGCCACATTTGCGCGGTATAGGCCCAGGACCCCCGCAAATCGATGTCCTTGTAAACAACGTCGAACCAATTGACCGGGGCCTCACCTGGGTGCAGGCCAATTTGGACGACGACGCCGCGTTTACGAACCGCATCGACACAAGCCTGCAACGCCAAGGTATTCCCCACACATTCCAGCGCAACGTCGCAGCCGACGCCACCTTCGGTAGCCGCCCGGATCACGTCGCCGACGTTTTCTTCGGTCGGGTTGATCGTGATCACATCAGGAATAATCTCCTTTGCGATTTTCAGGCGGGTGGCGTTAGGATCCGAAACGAACATCTGCACCGCACCAGCAGCCCGTGCCGCCAGCAGCGTCAACAGCCCGATCGGGCCCGCGCCGGTGACCAGAACGGAATCGCCCGCGTTGACCCCACCGCGATCAACGCCATAGACAGCCACGGCGGTCGGTTCGACCAGGGCGGCGTCTTCGTCCGTCATGTCTTCAGGCACTTTGTAGACGTTATAGCCCTTTAGCAGGCTCTCTTGTGCCATGCCGCCACCGATCCAGCTCAGACCGGCCAGCTGCATCGCGTCCGACAGGTTGAATTCACCGCGGTCGACATAATAATCGCCGCTGCGGGGCGTGATGAAGGGCTGTACCGACACGCGGTCGCCCACTTTCACATGGGTCACCCCCTTGCCGACCTTGGTAACCGTGCCGCCATATTCATGGCCCAGAACCTGGGGCGCGGCGGTTTTGCCGTCCTCGTCCTGCGGAACGAAAATCGGGCCATAAGCGTATTCGTGCAAATCCGTGCCACAAATCCCGACGAAACGGTTTTCGATGACGACTTCGTCCTCGGCCGGGTCCGTCGGCAGTGCAATATCCTCGACCCGCAGGTCCTTCGCAGCGTGAAAGCGCAGTGCTCTCATTTGGGTATCCTCCCCTAATGTTTAAAAGGCGTACCACTGTTTTCCGGCTGTGTCGGAGGACAGGAACGCCCACCCGCAACGACCGGGTGCCGGCGGTACTGACGCCAGTAGAGGCCGGAATGGGGCATCCAACAACTGTCTCTCCTGCGACAGGCCGCGGATAACACCCTGACGCAATCGCCCCATTGGAAAGGTCAAAGCCGCCTTGGTAGGACTGACAACACAAGGGCGAACGGATTGCGGCGTTTGCGCCGCACGCGACGGCCCGATTTTCCAGAAACTTCCGCAAAGGAGGCGCCGCCTCATGTCACTCGACCCCGAAACCCTCTCGCAGTTCCTTGATATGCTTGATCGCTTTGTGCGCGAACGGCTCGTACCAAACGAAGAACGGGTGGCCGACGACGATGCCATCCCCGACGATCTGGTTCAGGAAATCCGCGACATGGGCCTATTCGGCCTGTCGATCCCCGAGGAATACGGCGGTCTGGGCCTGACCATGCACGAAGAGGTTCAGGCCGCCTTCGTATTGGGGCAGACCTCGCCCGCGTTTCGGTCCCTGGTGGGCACCAACAACGGTATCGGCAGCCAGGGCCTGATCATCGATGGCACCCCTCAGCAAAAAGAGACATACCTGCCCCAACTGGCCACCGGAGAGATGGTCGCCTCGTTCGCACTGACCGAACCCGAGGCAGGATCGGACGCAGGGTCGCTGCGGACCTCGGCGCGCAAGGATGGCGATCACTATACTCTGAGCGGTACGAAACGGTTCATTACCAACGCTCCACGCGCCGGACTGTTCACCGTGTTTGCCCGCACCGATCCCAGTTCGAAAACCTCGGCCGGAGTCACGGCCTTCCTGGTCGAGGCGGACACGCCCGGCCTGTCGCTGGGGCCGATCGACCGGAAAATGGGTCAGAAGGGTTCCCATACCTGCGACGTCATCCTGGACGGCTGCCGCGTACACGAAAGCGCGATCATCGGCGGCCCTGACCGTCTGGGGCAGGGATTTAAGACCGCGATGAAAGTGCTGGACCGGGGCCGCCTGCATATCTCAGCCGTTTGCACCGGCAACGCCGAGCGGTTGATCCGCGACAGCCTGGAATATGCGATGGACCGTAAACAATTCGGCGAACCGATTGCCGAAAAGCAACTGGTCCAAGCCATGCTGGCCGACAGCCGCACCGAGGCATTCGCGGCCCGCTGCATGATCGAGGAAACCGCCCGCCGTAAGGATGCCGGGCAGAATGTCTCGATCGACGCGGCCTGCTGTAAAATGTACGCCAGCGAAATGGTTGGTCGCGTCGCGGACCGCGCAGTGCAGATTCTTGGCGGTGCGGGTTATATCGCGGATTACGGGGTCGAACGGTTTTTCCGCGACGTGCGGCTGTTCCGCATCTACGAAGGAACGACCCAGATTCAACAGCTTGTCATTGCCCGTGGCATGATCCGCCAGGCGTCTGCCTAACTAACACCAACACGGGCGCCTGATATGGCGCCCGTGTTGCAGGCCACCTGCCCTTTACGTCGCGCAGGTTTCACGAAATTGAAAAACCCCGCCGGTTTGGAACCGGCGGGGTTTTCTGTTCGGAGTCATTTGTTGGCGTATCGCCTACTTGACCACCCCGATTTTTTGACGGTCTGTGGTCAAGGCAACCGCGACCAGGATGACAACGCCGAAAACGATATCCTGGCTGGATGGGGGCATACTGGAAATCGTGACACCGACACGCAACAGGACGGCGATGATGCCTCCGATCAAGCTGGCCACCACACTTCCGACACCGCCGGAGATGGCGGTGCCGCCAACCACCACGCCCACAAGCGCGGGCAACAGCATCCCGTCGGCGATCGTGGCATTGGCAAACTGCGTCTGCGACAGCATCATCAGCCCCGCCAGCGCCCCGCAGCCCGCCGAAATACCAAAGGCCACGCTGCGCACCAGATCGCGCCGGATACCCGACACATACACAGCCAGTTCACTGGATCCGAACGCATAGATATTCCGGCCCATCCTGGTGAACCGCAGCATCACCTGCAGGCAGATCACCACGGCCAGCACCAAAAGGAACATGTTCGAGATCCCGAAATTGCGCCCCGCCAGACTGTCGAACAGCCACATGCCGGAACCGATGCCCACCATATTGGCCCCGGTCAACGCCAAGGCCGCGCCGTTGAAAATACCCAAGGCGCCAAGGGTCATCACGAAGGACGGGATTTGCATCCTGCCGATCAGATACCCTTGCAAGGCGCCAATCAGCGACGCGCCTGCGACCACGGCCAACCCGGCAAAAGACCCCAGCATAGGAGACAGCAGTGCGCCGCTGACTGCCGCCAGCGATGCCATCGCCGCGACGGACAAATCCAAACACCCGATCAGGATCGGCAGTGTCGATCCGATAATCAGCAACAGCATCGGCGCGTTATCCATCATCAAAGAGTTGATGGCCCGCCAGCGCATCAGCCCGGGCGCCGCGTTAAACAGGACGATCAGCGTGACCACCAGGACGAAAAAGGGAACGAACCGGCGTAGCCGCTCGCGCGAGATCGGGGACGAAAGTATTGAAAGACTAGACACTTCTTTTCCTCAAACCATGGCCCGGACAAGCTCTTCTTCCGAAGGCGGGCTTTGTTGAACCTGGGCGATATGTGCGCTGATCATGCCGTCCTTCATGACGATGATCTCGTCAGAAAGGCTAAGAACCTCATCAAGCGTATCGCCAACAAGCAGGATCGCCAGGCCCTTGTCGGCCAGCTCGCGGATCGCTGCAAAGAGATCGGCCCGGGCACCCGGATCAAGCCCACGCGTCGGATGGTCCAGCATCAGCAGCTTCAGCGAATTGCCCAACAGCCATTTGCTAAGCACCACCTTTTGCTGGTTTCCGCCAGACAGCAGGTCGATCTGGTGTTCGATCGACGGGGTCTTGATCGCCAGCTTGGCGACCCAGTCCTTGATCGGCGCCTTTTCTCGGCGACGCGACACCATCCCCGGTCCGGCAGCGTGCTGCCAACCAAAGGTGATCGCGGCGTTTTCCGACACGCTGGTGTTGCGCACCATGCCTTCGGTTTTGCGTTCCGCCGGCAGATAGCCGATGCCCCGCGCTACAGCCGCCGAAGGCGCGTCGATTTCAAGCGGTTTCCCGTCGAAACGAATGCTACCGCTCCAGCGGTCTGCCATGCCAAAAATCGTGCGCAAAACCGATTCCGCGCCCGATCCCTGCACCCCGATCACGCCAAGGATTTCACCCGGCGCCATACTGAAACTCACGTCGTGAACCTCGCCGGGGACCGACATGTTTTCAACCTCCAGCACCCTGCTGCTGCCCAGATGCGCGTCACGCGGGCGACGGGCGACACGGTCGATCCGTTGCTTACCGACCATCAGTTCGTACAGTTCGTCCACATTGACCTTGTCTTTTTCGCGCTCGGCCACGTTGCGACCGTCGCTCATGACCAGGACCCGGTCGGAAATATCCAGGATTTCGTCCATCCGGTGCGACACGAACACCACAGAGGAGCGATGCTTGATCCGCCTGATCTGCGAAAACAGTGCCTCGATCTCGGGCGGGTTCAAGACGGCGGTCGGTTCGTCGAACAAGATCACCAGATGCCCATCGACCAGTTCTTCCAGGGTCAGAACCTTGGCCAGTTCCACCATCTGGCGTTCACCAAAGGACAGATCGCCCAGCGGGGTGAACGGGTCGATATCCAGCTCAACCTTTTCCAGTTGCCGTCTGGCCTCGTCCTTCATTGCCGTCCAGCGATAACTGCCCCAGCGCGCATAGGCCGCCGGTTTGTCCAGGAACAGGTTTTCGGCCACGCTTAGGCTGCCGATCAGGGATTGTTCCTGATGCACCAGCCCGATCCCGGCCCGGCCTGCATCCAGCGGCGAGCGTAGCTGCACCACCTTTCCGCCGACACGCACCTCGCCACCGTCGGGACGGTACAGCCCCGACATGATTTTCATAAGAGAGGACTTTCCCGAACCATTCTGCCCGATAAGCCCCAGGACTTCGCCTTCATGCAAAGACACGTTGACATTGTCCAATGCGACAACGTCGCCAAAGCGCTTTTCCACGCCGTGAAGAGAGAGCGCAATTGTCATTTGATGATCCTGATCTTGCTTCGCAGATGCCAGGTGGATGCGGCAACCGCGGTGATGATGACAGCCCCCTCCACTGCACTTTGAAGCAGGGGGTCGACGCCGATCTGAATAAGGCCATTGCGCAGTGTCACGAGGATCAGAACCCCGATCATCGACTGACGGATACCGCCATGCCCCCCCGAAAGAAGGGTGCCGCCGACAACGCAGGCCGCGATGCTGGGAAACAGCAGGCCGATCCCCGACCGGGGATTACCGACACCGATCCGCGCGGCGATAAACAGGCCCGCAATAGCGAAACAGGCGCCCGCCACGGTAAAGGCCGCCATCTTATAGCGGTTCACCCGGATACCCGACATCCGGAGAACGGGTTCGTTTTCGCCGATGGCGCGGCTCATCCTGCCAAAGACCGTATTTTTCTCGACCAGTATGGCCAGAAGGGCGATCGCTACGGCCAGATAGACCAAGCTGCTGACCCCGAAATGTTTGTCGATCGCCAAAGAAGTGATCCGCGTATCCAGAATCTGCGGCTGCCTGTTTGGAAACAATAGCGATGCCAGCCCCAAGGCGATCAGCCAGGACCCCAGCGTCACGATCAGCGACGGCATCCGGGCGTAGATCGAAATAACCCCGTTCAGCAGGCCGATGGCCGCGCCGGTGGCGATGACCAGCGGCAGTGCCCACAGGCCGATATCCGTGCCCGTCACCGTATTGGCAACCATGATCGACACGATGATATTGCCCAAAGAGGACACACCCTCGACCGACAGGTCAATCGACGCCTGCATTAAGACAAAGGTCAGGCCAATGGCGACAATCGCCGGTACGGCGGCTGCTTCCAGTACGGCCACGAAATTGCCCAAGCTGGCAAAGTTCGGCGCCGCGAGCGAAAACAGTATACAAAGCCCAACCAAGGCCACCAGAGGCCCGTGTTTCTGAAGGATGTTCGACGCTTGCTTCCACCAATCGGCCTTGGGGCCGGAAGGCAACTCTCCCCCCTTGCGGGAGGAGAGCTCTAGATCGCGAGCGCCGGACGTTTTGAATCCGTCCTGCATTTTCAAAGTCCTCAGTTCACACCAGGAGGAATTTGGCCGGCAGACTTGGCCCAAAAATCCGCCTTGATCTTTTCATAGGAATAGTCAGCCGGGTCTTTTACCGTTTCCAGGAATGCGTCTGCGTTTTCCTTGGTCACCAGGACCTGCTCGATAAAGAAATCCCGCTGTGCTTCGGCCATATCTTCGGGGCTCAGATCGCCAACGCGGACCGCATACAGCATCGCGGCAGCCACGGCGCCCTGGTATTCGGACAAGCCCGCCACGGTGGACAGCATTTCACCCGTCTGGATCAGTTTGACCACGTCGCTGGATCCGTCAGTGCCCGATACCGGCACTTTGCCATTCAGGCCAACTTCGCGCAGGGCAGCGACAGCGCCCAGGGCCATGGCATCGTTTGCGCCATAGACGCCCTTGATCCGATCACCGTATTTGACCAGCCAGGTGCGCATGACATCCTGCGCCTTCGACTGCTGCCAGTCCGCGACCTGTTCGTCCAGAATGGTCATGCCGGGACATTCTTCCAGGGCTTTGTCCAGACCCATGTTCCGCTGTTTTGCGGGCGCGTTGTCGGGCGTGCCGCGCAGCACCACGATTTCACCCGTCCCGCCCAAGGCGGCACACAGGGCTTTGCCGTTTTCATGGCCCGCGAACACACCGTCAAAAGAGATGTTGGCGATCCATGTGTCCGGCGCGGTATCCCAGGGGTGCAGTTCTTCGGGACGGTTCCACAGCGTGGTGATCACGCCGCCCGCCTGTTCAACCCGGTTAACCAGAACCTTTGTGATCGAGGGCGAATCCGGGAACCAGGTGAACATGCAGCCTTCGCAGCCGGCGGCGACCAGGGCGCTCATGTTCTGCATGGATTTCTGCGGGTCGAAATCGTTGCTGATGATTTCAACGGTGCCATCGACCGATTCCATCATCGTCGTGGCGCCCCAGATCATCTGCTGCCAATATTCCGAGCTGGTGTTCCCCACGCCCAGAAACAGTTTTTTCGCAGCGTCGTCTTGGGCGACCGCCCCGGTGGTCGTCGCACACAGCAACGCCGAGGCCATACCAAGACCGGCAAGAGACCAAAATTTCATTTTTATTCCTCCCATATGTCGGTGGACGTTCTGATAGACGTGTACCGACGACCGACGAGCGTCCACCGTCTCGCCTGCGTTTGTTCGATGTCAGCACACGTAAAACTTTGTTGTCTCGCTGGTGACTCTTGACCCAAGGCAGCCGCTTCTGCTTTTGCCGTCTTGGGCGAAACACCAGTGTTTCACTGTGTGGATGCTGCTTTAAGACATTGTTCTTGGCTACTGGTTCAGAAGCGGCACCCAAATAGGCGCGAAATGTCTCAGACGCGACGCTTGCCTATTTCGAGGGGCGCTTCATTATAATATAATAATTACAGATACTTACATCACACCCCTGCGTTTCACTCCATATGCTCAGTGGCTTTGCGGGATTTATGACAAGCAGCCAATGGGACAGGCTGTATTCTGTTTCTTTTGCAATGGCTGATCCGTATGTCTCTATCTGGTGGTGTTCTGGTGCCCCGTGTCTTCATTGTAGAGCGCTGCCCAGAAACAGGTTCAGCGTGTCGCAATGCATCCTGCCAACCAATTCAAGCCCCTCAACCATATGATCGGCGAGAGGCGCTTTGTCGGGTTTGAGACCTAGGAAGGCGGCGGGCGATGTTTTCCTGCGCGTCGCCTTTGACGAACGGAAAACGCCCATTGGCGTCGATTTGTAGGATTCCCCCGACGCTTGCAGGCAAAAATTCGACGGTCTCGCTGCGGCGCGTAGACGTGGGAAACGCCGGGCGGATACATACCGCCCGGCGTCGATTGTCGCGTGCTGAGACCTAGGACAGCATATCGGCCATCTTCATGCCGATCATCGCACAGGCCGGCATCGTGGGCACAGAGACGATCCTTGGCATGATCGTGCTGTCAGCGACCCGTAGATTGCGAATGCCGTTCACACGTAGCTGCGCATCAACCACAGCCTGATCATCGGCCCCCATCCGGCAGGCGCCTGCGGAATGGAAGTAGGTCGTGGCGCCATTGCGAACGAAATTGGCAAGCTCTTCGCCTTGTAGATCCTTTCCTGGCGCGACCTCTTTGACCACATGATCCTTCAATGCCGGTGCATGGGCGATTTCACGCGCAACGCCGATCGCACGTTCCAGATAGGTCACGTCATCGGGATGGCTCAGGAACTGCATATCCACCACCGGACGGTCGTCAGGATTATCCGAGGCCAAAGTTACCGTCCCACGGCTTTTTGGGGCAACCAAACCGCCACACAGTGCCCAGGTATTCCCTGGATTCTCGATCGCATATTCCTTGGCAATAACCTCGCTTGCGTAAGGAATTTCGATCTGAACAATGCTGACATCCGGCAGATCAAGGGATGAATCAGTCTTTAGGTAGCCCGACATGTTCGCTGCGCTGTTGCGATGTTCGACCGGGTCGGGCGATTCAAACAAACAGCCCCCATGCAGGATATGATCCTGCACATTCTGGCCGACTTCGGGTGCATGAAGAACCGTCTCGATATTGACCGCCTTTAGATCTTCTTCGTCGCCGATACCGCTCAACATCAGCAATTTCGGTGTGTTGAAACCACCCGCCGACAGGACGATCTCTCGATCTGCACGGAAAACCACAGTTTCACCGTCCCGCACACATTCAACGCCGACGGCGACACCCCCTTCGACGATCACCCGGTTCACGGTCGTATTGACCAGAAGTGTGACGTTATCCCGTGCCAAGGCAGGGTATAGAAATGCGCGCGCCATAGAATTGCGCCGTCCATCCTTGATGATCTGATTCATTAAGCCAAAGCCGTTGCCTGTAATTTCCCGGTCCGTATTCAGGTCTTCGGTTACGGGCAATCCAACTTCGGCGACGGCATCGAGGGTCGCGTCGACCAGCGGCAGTAGCCCTTGGGCGGGTTGCACCCATACCGGACCGTCGGTTCCGCGGAATTCCGGATTGGGCGCACCCTGCCAGTTTTCCATACGCTTATAGATTTCACGACTGGCCTCATAATTCCAGGATGCATCGCCTGTGACATCGGCCCAGTGATCCATGTCGGCCTTGGTCGGGCGCGCCCAGATTGTCGCGTTGATGCTGGATCCGCCGCCAACAACACGTCCCGTGTGTTCGGGGATCGCACGATTGTTCACACCTGCGCTTGGTATAGCGACATCGCCCCAGTCGCGTTCTGTACCAAGGTTCGTAAACCAAATGCGCGGGTCACTGATTGATGGTGCCGTGTCCCAATCCCCTGCTTCGATCAGCAGGATATTGCCATCGGTCTTAGCCGCCAGCGTTCCAACCAATGCACATCCCGCACTACCGGAACCGACGACAATATAGTCATAGCTCTGTCCAAGGTTCGCAACGCGGTCCGCCTGCACCTGTCGGATATTGTCCAGCTCGTCGGCAAGCGCACGCAAGGGCGTGCCACCGATCACGCCCGTAGCCAGCGCCGTCGTTATAAAGGCCCGCCGCGACATCTTGCCAGAGATCACCGAATGTTCGAGCCGCTCTAGCGCTTGGTCCATATATTTGTTCATGATTTCCTCCCTAAATGTCCCGCCGGGCATTTGCCCGACGAGGTTTTCTTGACGCATTCCAGGCGTCAGAATGGGTATTTCTGGCCGCTTTGTTCGATCGTGATCCACTTCAGTTCTGTGAATTCATCGACAACCGCGCGTCCGTCAAACCGTCCAAAACCACTGGACTTCGTGCCGCCATAGGGCGCTTGGGCCTCGTTTGCGACTGTCGAACCGTTGATATGAACAGATCCGGTATCAATGCGCTGTGCGACGTCGATGGCACGCGTCACATCGCGCCCAAATACCCCTGCCGACAGGCCGAATTCCGTATCGTTGGCAATACGCACTGCATCCTCGGTATCTTTGGCGCGAATGATCGAAACAATGGGGCCGAACGTTTCTTCGCCATAGATGCGCATGTCAGGCGTTACCCCGTCCAACACCGTTGCGGGCATCATCGCGCCATCGCCTGGCCCGCCTGCAACGATCCGTGCCCCTTTGGACACGGCGTCATCCAGCAAGGCTTTCAATCGGTCTGCTGCATTCAAACTGATGACCGGTCCCAGCACACAGGCGGACTGAGCCGCCGGGTCGCCCAGCGGAAGGGTTTTCGCGCGTTCCGCAAACTTTTGCACGTATTCATCCGCAATGGCGTCATCGACGATGATCCGCTCTGTCGTCATGCAAATCTGGCCTTGATACAAGAAAGCCCCAAAGACCCCAGCATTCACGGCGTCATCGACATTGGCGTCATCCAGCACGACCAAAGGCGACTTGTCCCCAAGTTCAAGAATACAGCGTTTCAGATGCTTGCCGGCCTTTTCACCGATAATACGACCAACCGCAGTTGATCCGGTAAAGTTGATACGCCGAACCGCTGGATGCGCGATGAGCGTTTCAACAGCTTCAGGCGCTGTGGACAGATCATGCGTAATGAAATTCAGCACACCCGCCGGAAAACCCGCTGCAGCGACAGCTTCGGCCATCAGTTCGTGGGTTCGGGGGCTGGTTTCCGATGCGCGGAATACGACCGTATTGCCGCAGACCAGCGGATAGGCAATCGCGCGTGCCGCCAGAACCACCGGCCCATTCCAAGGAACGATACTAAGGATAACCCCCACCGGCTGGCGGACTGTCATCGACAAGGTTCCGGGTTTATCGGTCGGAATGGTTTCACCCTGAATTTGGGTGGCAAGACCGGCTGCTTCGCGAAACAGGTTCGACGCAAGCATGACGTTGAAACCGGCCCAGAGCTCGTTTGCTCCGACTTCAGCCTGCATGGCCGCAATAAAATCTCCGACGCGAGCGTCGATTTCATCGGCTGCTTTCAACAACAGGGCACGACGTTCGCCGGGTCCCGTCTTGGACCAGCTTTGAAAGGCACGATGCGCCGACTCGACCGCAGCAATGCTGTCTTTCACGCCAGCAGCCGCGCTGCGGGTCACGGTCTGGCCACTTGTTGGCGCGACTCTGTCAAACGTCGCCCCGCTTTCGGCAGAGACGCGTTCGTTATCAATCAAAAGTTGAGTTTCCATATTTTCCTCCCTTTGGAACCTGTTCTCGCTAGGCTTGCAGCAACCCGAACCCTTCCTCCATGTGGGGGAACAGGTGCTGATTCTTTTAATATTGTGCAATTATTTCCCCAATACGTAAATATTTTTGGGGGCGTAGAAGTTAATCTTCCAATTCCACCGGCAAATCTCGGGTGCTTGCGCCGTTGCCCAAACCCAAAGCTGCGTGCCAAACTTGGACGGCACGAAGCCGAGGCAAGAGCCGGGGCGTCGCAACGGATCCATTCGGCATTGCAAACTCCAGATCCCACTGTGTGTCTGATAGATCGCGCCAACATACGTTCAGGTGTACTTCTGAGTGCCGAAACAAATGTCGAATAGCCTGAGGCGGCAATGTTTCGGCCAAATCGAGATCTGAAAACTGATGTTCAAGATCTGGCGGGAGATCCGTTGGCCTGCCGCGGAACAGCGATTCAAGCATCACGGCCTGACGACGAGCAGCGAAACTGACATCAACCACCACCCAGGCGCGCGAACGGCCTTGGAATGCAGAAGGTTGGTATAGGTCAGTGTCGCTCAGCTCCAAAAGCTTCCTTGCAAAGAACGCTGTTCCTCGCCTTGCAAGCAAGAGATCATCGTGCGGCGCAGAGGCCGTATCAAAACGTGCCCCTTTGCCCTGGCGTTGACGAAGCGCTGCACGCGCCGCATCCGTTTCGCTGCTCATGTTCCGGTGACCTGTGTGCGCATGAAATGCAATTGTTCCATGATCGGCGCATCCGAGAAGCGGAAGAGATCGAACTGGCTGTCAGCCTGAAGCGACCAGGACACCCAGGACGGCACCACGAACAAATCGCCCTTTTCCAACTTCTTCGTCTCGCCACCCAGGACGACCGCCCCCGACCCTTCAAAGACTTGGAACACGCTCGATCCGACTTCTTGCCGCGCTGCGGTTTCCACGCCTGGACGCAGGCGGTGGAATTCGCACCGGATCGTCGGCATGACGTCCCCGCCTGTTGTCGGGTTTACGTAGCGGATCGCAGCGTGCCCCTGTTGGAAGGTTGCAGGGTTGCCCTCGTCCTCCAGCAGCAGTTGCTGTGTCAGCGCCTGGTCGGTATGTTCCCAGCGATAGGCGCCGATCGGCGATGATACCGTGTTCTTCAATTGGGAAAGCGGGCGCAGCCCGGGATGACACCACAGCCGTTCACCCTGGCTGAAATTGGGGGTCGCGTTGTCGGTGACACGTTCCGCACCAAATTCAAAGAACCCGACATCCATCTGCTGGCTGAAAGGAATATCAAGCCCGTCAATCCAGGCCATCGGTTCGGTTGCCACGTTATGGTGGCCGTGGAAATTCCAGCCCGGCGTCAACAGCAAGTCGCCGCGCGACATCCGCACGGGATCACCATTGACCACAGTCCAGACGCCTTCGCCCTCGACGACAAAGCGGAAAGCATTCTGCGAGTGGCGGTGTTCCGGCGCGTTTTCGCCCGGGCACAAATACTGAATCGCGCACCAAAGCGTCGGGCTGACATAGGCGTTTCCGCCCAAACCGGGGTTTGCCAACCCGATGGCACGGCGTTCGCCTCCGCGGCCCACCGGCACGAGTTCGCCTGATCGTTCCGCCAACGGCAGAAGATCTGCCCATTTCCACACATAGGGTACGGCCTTCGACTTAGGGTGAAGCGGCATCAAATCGCCCGTCTGCGTCCACAGGGGGTTCAGGTGATTATCCTCAAAACCTTTGTAAAGTGCGCGCAGTTCCTGCGTGTCTTCGGGTTGCATGGCGTTGTCCATGGGTCTTTCCTCCTGAATGCTCTTCAGATTGCGTCGGGCTGGTTGGGCGGCGCGGATTTCTGGAACGCGTCCAGCGCGTCCAACGAGGCATAAATCCGGGCGATGGTCGGCCAGCAATCTAGCGGGATGCCAAAGCGGCGGTTGTTCCAGACCTGTGCATACAGGCAACAATCGGCCATCGTTGGGGTATCGCCGTGGCAATAAATGCCAGTCTCATCCGAGCTGGCCAATTCGGTTTCCAGCGCATCGAACGTCAGGGCAACCCAATGGGTGAACCACTCTTTCTGCGCATCTTCGTCCGCGCCGAACTGGTCGCGCAGGCGGAACAGGACACGCAGGTTGTTAAGCGGGTGTATTTCGCAGGCGATCATGTAGGACAGCGATCGCACCCGGGCCCGCCCGTCCGCATCTGCGGGCAGTATGGCGGGAGTGGGGTGCTTGTCCTCAAGCCATTCCATGATCGACAGGGATTGGGTCAGAAACTTGCCGTCTTCGCATTCCAGCGTTGGAACCAACCCTTGCGGGTTCTTGGACAGATACGCGGGTGTGCGCGTTTCCCCGTCGCGCAGTACATAGGCGACATAGTCATACTCCAGCCCCTTCAGGTTTAACGCAGCACGCAGACGCGTTGACGTGGAAGAGCGAAAAAAGTTGTGCAACTTCATAGGCATATCAAATCCTTCAATGGGACAAAAAGACAGGTACTCGGGTGGTATGCATCACGTCATGCGTGACCCCACCAAACAAATCCTGCGAGAACTTGCTGTGTTCATATGCGCCCATCACAATGAGCCTTGCGCCAACCTCATCTGCGGCATCTTCGATGATCCTGGCGATATTCCTGCCACTTCCAATCTTGTGCAGGTGACGGGCCGAAACACCGTGTCTTTCCAGGTGCTTCATGACACCATCATGCAGGGATGCCTCTGCCTGAGACCCAACCGTCAGCAGCGTTACTTCTCGCTTGCCCTCGATGGCATTCATTGCATCCCCCAGCGCGCGGGCAGCAGATCGTTTTCCATCCCACGCCACAAGAACCCGATCAGCAAGCACCGGGGCGTCGTAATCTTGCGGGACAACCAGCACCGGCCGACCACTATACAGCGCAATCCGATCCGGATTGACCGCATGGTGCTCTTCTCCGGCCAGGTCTGATTGGAAGCCAGTGATAATCAGGTCATAATGGCGCGCGAATTCACTTGGCAGCTTTGGACCAAGCTGTTCGGGAAGGATGAACTCTGACCGTTCGGCAAGCCCGGCTTCCGCAACGGCCCGTTCAAATTTTGCCCGAACCAAGGACACTTCTTGCTGTTCTGCTGTTCGAAGCTGATCACGCAACGCAGTCGGCAAACCACCACCAAGGCGTTCGAAATATGGCCGCCCGTTGCGCATTGCCGCGGTCAGCCAAGCCTCATGGCGGTCTGCCAACTTGATCGCATGAGAGAGGCTGCTGGCGAAGGAAGCCTCGCCGCTATACGCCAGTAAAAGGTTTTTGAAACTCATTAGCCTCTCCACTTCTTGCTTAGGATTTTGGACCGATGGGCGTTTCGATGCTGCCCAGACCGTCAATCGACACGACGCAGATGTCGCCTTCGACCATCGCGCCGACACCCGCAGGCGTACCGGTCATGATCAGATCGCCCGGCTCCAGTGCGATCGAGTGTGATAGGATCGAAATGATTTCCGGCACGGACCAGATCAGCTCGGCCAAATCGGCGTTTTGCTTGGTCTCGCCGTTGACGGTCAGGGTGATGGCGCCCTTGTCGAGATGGCCAACCTTGGATACCGGATGCACCGGGCCGATGACTGCCGAACGGTCAAATGCCTTGCCCCAATCCCACGGACGCCCCTGTTCACGGGCCTTCAGTTGCAAATCGCGCCGGGTCAGATCGTTGCCAATGGCATAGCCCCACACGTGGTTCAGGCTATCCTCTTCGGTGATGTTCGTGCCTGCGGTGCCGATGACAGCGACCAGCTCGGCCTCATAGTGGAAGTTCTCGGTCTCGGGGGGATAGGCGACAGTTTCACCATCCATGACCACTGCGTCAGCCGGTTTGGTAAAAAAGAAGGGCGGATCACGATCCGGGTCCTTGCCCATCTCACGGGCGTGGGCGGCGTAGTTGCGGCCCACACAAAAAATGCGTCGCACAGGGAGGCGGTCGTCACTGCCGTCGACAGCAACCGTTGCGGGGTCCTTGGGGGGGAAGACGTAAGTCAATTGAGAGTCCTTTCCTGTCCGTCTGTTGACGGCTTTAACGTTGTTCGATTTCCGGGTTCATCACCTCGGAGGAAACCCGTTCGCTTCGCCCGAGAAACCACAGTCCAGCCAATGCGATCAGTCCGGCCCCGTTGACCCAAAGCGTAAGGTCACCACCGATGCCCGGCGGTAGCAACAAGGCCACACCCGCCATCGCGATCAGAATTCTACGCCCCATACCAACCGGCCCATGCAGCCATCCGACAAAGGCGGCGGAAATCGCGTAGACACCGATGACAGCCGTCACGACCGCCAGAACGATCTCTACCGGGTCTCCGATCAAAAGCAGGGCCGGAGAGAAGACGAACAGGAACGGTATGATGTAGGCCGTCCAACCAAAGCGCATGGATTCCCACGCGGTTGCCATGGGCGATGCCTTGGCGATGGCTGCCGCAAAGAAGGCCCCGATCCCGATCGGCGGTGTGACCATCGACATCATTCCCAGATAGAAAATGAACAGATGTGCGGCGATTGGCTCTACCCCGGACTGCACAAGCGATGGCGCGATCAAGACGGCCAACAGCAGATAGACCCCCACGGTCGGCATCCCCATGCCCAGAACCAGACAGACCAGCGCAGAGATGAGAAGCAGCAGGAACACGTTCCCCTGCCCCAGATCGACCAGTGCAAAGGTTGCGGCAAAGCCCAGGCCGGTCACATTCAACACACCGATGATGAACCCTGCCGCCGCCGAAATCATGATGATCTCGGTGATGGATCGGCCCGCTTCGACGGCGGCGCTCCACAGGTCTTTGAAAACCATCCGTGTTTTGCCATATCCAACGGTCAACCCGATCAGCAGGGCAGCCGCCCCACCCCACAGAGCCGAGGTTTCAGCAGGTTGGTTGAACCAGAACAGCGCAACCACGATGGCGGCAAATGGCAGGATGAACACCCAGCCTTGCGACATGACGGTGCGGGTCGATGGGACATCATCCAATTCAAGCGGTTTGATGTTTTGTTTTGCGGCCTGCAAGTCGGCCTGCACGAATAGCGCGACATAATACAAAAGCGCCGGCACGATGGCGGCCACGACAATCTCGGAATAGGGTTTTTGCAGAATATCGGCCATCAGAAAGGCAACGGCCCCCATAACCGGCGGGGCGATCTGGCCGCCTGTAGATGCCACCGCCTCGACAGCACCGGCGGTTGTCCGGCGAAATCCCGACTGGATCATCAATCGAATGGTCACAACGCCGGTCGCCACGATGTTTGACACAACAACACCCGAGATCGACCCGAAAAGGCCCGAGGCCACAATCGAGATTTTTGCCGCACCACCGCGCTTGTGTCCCATTGTGGACATTGCGATGTCGTTGAAGAAATCCGCGCCGCCCGACCGCAACAACAGCTGCCCAAAAAAGACAAAGGCGACCACGACAGTAGACGCGACATTCAGCGTCAGACCCAGCAACCCGTTCGGGTCGAATGACAGGTATACGGCCAACCGATGTGGTGCGACTTCGCGTGTTTGCAAAACCCCCGGCACAAGGTGGCCGATCATCGCATAGCCAACGATCACCACGACGACGATCACAAGTGTCCAGCCAACCGCCCGTCGCAAACCCTCCAGCACCAGCAGGAATAGGATCGACCCTACGATAAGGGCGTCCCAAGGCAGTGACATCGCACGCGAGACAAGGCTGGGATAGGCCACCATGATATACAGCCCAAGACACAGCCCAAGCGCAGACAGAATCCAATCCAGAACGCTGGAGCGACCTGTTTCATCTTCGCTTTTTTCGCCGCGTCCCGAGACAAGAAAAATGATCGACAGGCTTAGGCCAAGAACAAGGGCAAGAAATTGCTCGGTGTAGTAGGAATAGCCAAGACGTGATGGCAGGCTTGCGGCTTGTACTATCGCAGCAAGCGTCAAAGACCCGGCCAAGCCTGCGACAACAAAGCTTTTTGCTGTGCGATCCGGTTGTTGTTTTTCGACCTGTTCCACTTGGGACCCCCTCCGTTGGTGGAATGGGGCGACGTTGCCGCCCCATCAAACAGCGCGCAATTATTGCGCTTCGATCAGTTCCACGCCGCGTTCTTCAAAGAAAGCGACCGCACCGGGGTGATAGTCGACACCGGGATAGGCCTTGTATGCCGTTTCCAGGTTCAAGGCGCGCAGCGGCGGGTAGGCACCACCAATGGCTTCGCGTTCATCAAAGATGACAGCCAGCAGCTTTTGTACGTCCTCATCGGAAACATGTGCGCCGGCGACCAGAACGTTGTCCCATGTCACAAACATCATTGGCTCGGGAACCCCGACGCGCACCGGGGCTGGCGTCACCTCGGCGAAATAGAATGCCGGACGAACGGCGCGGATCTTCTGTAGCGTCTCATCATTTGCCTCGACGCTCAGGAAACGCACTCCGCCAACCGATGCGTCAATCTCGGCAACTTTCGGACCACCGACGGCAAAGAAGGCACTGTCAACACGGCCCGATGCCATATCGTCCGACCCGCGGATCAGTTCCGGGACCGGCACCTGTTTCACGTCATCCCAGCCCAGACCACCGGCGGCCAAGATTGCAGAAATATGCGATCTTGCGATCGGGAAAGCATCCCACCCCGAGGGTACGCTGCGCCCCTTGAGATCAGCGATTGAGGTCATGCCAGAACTTTCCTTGACATAAAGACCAACAGGAAATGGGTTGACCCGTGCGACGACTCGCAGGCTAGGCATCGCGGTTGTGTATTCGCCAGTTCCCGACACTGCTGTAATGACATCATTCACATCATTCAGCGAGTATTCGGCCAGCGCATCGTTCACGGCCTGCATCATCTGGGCGTTGCCACCATAGGGCTGCACGACCATTTTCAGGCCCGCAGAGTTACGCGCCTGCCCGGAAATGACCGAGGCCATCGTGTTCCAAACAGATCCCTGCGGCGGGGTCGAGAACGACAGCACCTGAGCATGTGCAGCAGCCGTGAATCCTGCGGTCATCAGACCGGCGAGGATGATTTTCTTTAGTGTTCGCATTTTGGTTCCTCCCTTTTAATGCAAGCCGTCAAGCAGTGGTTTCGAGCGTTCGAAGAAGCGCCTGGCGATCAATTTTCCCGGTGCCGGTCTTCGGAAGTTCAGGTAGGAATTCAAACAGACGCGGTGCCTTGTAGGGTGTCAGCCTGTCCTTGATGAAATCGCGCAGCGAGCGGGTTAGCGTGTCATCACCTGTCTTATCGGCCACAAGGCTGACAACGGCGCGCAGGGCCGTCCGCTTGTCGTCCAGTTGCTCTGCCATCACGGCGCATTCGTGGACATCCGGATGCTCGTTCAGGCACCGTTCAACTTCCAGAGGCCAAACCCATTGACCCGACACTTTCACAAGATCGTCTGCGCGCCCTTGGAAATAATAATAGCCGTCCTTCTCGATGAACCGATCCCCCGTGTAGATCCAATCGCCGCGCATCGTGTCGGCGGTTTTGTCGGGGCGGTTCCAATAAGTCGGTGCCGAGGAATGGCCACGTACAAACATGACGCCTTCTTCCCCTGGCTGGGCAGGAGTTCCATCCGGCGTTTCAAGACGGATTTCATAGCCCGGAACCCGCGCCCCCGCTGCCCCAAGGCGGTGATCATCCAGCCGGTTGCTCAGGTAGACATGTAGCATCTCAGTCGAGCCCAGTCCTTCGGTCGGGCCGTGGCCAACCCTGTCCTTCCAGGCGGAATAGACATCTGCGGACAGGATCTCGGCTGCGGACATGGATTGGCGAAGCGAAGACAGGTCGCGCTTGTCGATATCCGCCGAACGCGCCAGCGCAGTGTAAAGCGTGGGCAGACCGAACAGAACTGTGGGGCGGTAGGTTTCGATGGATTTCAGCACGACATCGGGCCGGGGTTGGCCCGGAACCAACAGGGATGTGGCCCCGCGGGCAAAGGGGAAAACCAGCGAGTTGCCAAAGCCATAGGCGAAATAGGCCTTGGGCACAGAATAGCAGATGTCGCTGTCTTGAAGCTTCAGAATATGGGTTCCGAAACTGGCCTCGATATAGGCCACGTCGTGGTGCAGGTGGACGATCCCCTTGGGCCGCCCCGTAGACCCGGACGAATACATCCAGAACGCCATGTCATCGGGGCCGGTGTCTGCGGCATCCAGCGTGTCATCCGCACCCTCAAGGAAGGCATCTGTGCTGATGCTGCCCGCGCCTGGCTCTCCGTTTGCGATGACCAGTGTTTCTAGCTTGGTGCCTGCGCGCGTCGTGTCCCCGAATGACCCGACCAGATTGCCCTCGACCAGTGCGATACGCGCTTCGGTATCCCGCAAAAAGAAGTTCAGAACGTCCGGTTTGGTCTGGATGTTCAGCAGGACAGGCACGAACCCTGCGCGGACCGCCCCATAAAAGGCCGCAGGATAAACTGGGGTATCATCCAGAAAGAAGGCAATGCGCTCGCCCTGCTTCAGGCCAGCACTGACAAAGGCGTTTCCCCAACGCGCTGCTTCGGCGATCAGCTCGCGATAGGTCATTGTACCCATCGGGCCCATCACTGCCTGCCTGTCCGGGTTGCGATCAAGATTCTGCCACAGCATTTGTGAACAATTGCCGTGCAGTTCCTTCTTGTACCCGATTTCGGCCGCGCTTGAGGTATCAGCGGCCAGCGGGTCGGTGATGACAGTCTCTTGATTGGACATAATTATTCCTCCCTTTACCGAAGCGACACCTTTTGATCGGTGCCGCTCACGGTTTGACAGATATTCGACGGTTTTCAGTGACCTGTTCGGTCAAGCATTGACCGATTTGAACGCCGCGTAGTCGGCCGCAAATTTCGGCGCAACCTGGGCCAGACGTTCATCCGACATACGACCCGAACGGGTTAGGTAGTCGTAGGCGAACTCCAGTGGATGGAGCTGCATTTTCTCTTCGAATGACTCGTACCAGACAGCTGACGTTGTGGCAGCATCTACGATCTTTTTTGCAATCGGTGGGCGCGTCGCCTGATACCGCTCGAGCGCGGTTTCAATGTCGGCTTCTGAAGCCAGAGATTGGACCAGGGCAATAGCATCTTCCATGGCGATGCGTGTACCGGATCCGATCGAGAAGTGGGCCGTGTGAACGGAATCCCCCAGCAGCACACGGTTGCCAGAGTACCACGTATCACACCACAGTTTTGGGAACTGCCGCCAAACCGACTTGTTCTTGATCAGTTTCGCACCGTCCAGAACGTCTGCAAAGATCTCTTCACAGATTTCCGCGCTCTGATCTTCATCCATGTCGCTGAACCCGTAGGTCTTGAAAACCTCATCGGTGCATTCGACGATGAAGGTCGACGTATCGGGCGAAAAACGATAATGGTGCGCGTTCAGCGCGCCCTTGTCGGTGTTCACGAATGTCTGGGTCAGCGTGTCGAACGGACGGTCAGCGCCGAACCAGGCAAAGTGATTTGTACGCTGATCAATGGATTCTCCAAACGCTTTCGGATCACTTGCCCGGACGAGCGAATTCAGACCATCGGCCCCGATGATCAGATCCGCCTCAAGCTCGTCCACCGAATTAACCGTATGAGAAAACCGCAGCTCCGCGCCCAGCTCTTCTGCTCTTTCGCGCAAGGTTTCGATCAGTTGCAGACGACCCACGGCGGTAAAGCCTACGCCATCCAGCGTGACGCTGCCCTCGGGCAGATTCAAAGTCATGTTCTGCCAGCGCTCCATCTGGGGAACGATCAGATCATGCGTTTCGGGGTCATCCTGCTTGAGGAAATCAAGCGCTTGATCCGAGAACACCACCCCAAAGCCCCAAGTGGCGCCTTTCGGATTTTGCTCGGTCACCCTGACCTTCACGTGGGGCATCAGACGACGCAACAGGATAGCAGTGTACAGACCCCCTGGGCCGCCACCCAAAATCTCGACAGTAGAAAGCTTAGACATGGTTTCTCCTCAAACCCTCTCGACTTGGGGACGTTGATATCTTATGCTTCCATATTAAGCAATCAATTTCATAATGAGGAAATCTGTCGTGCCAGAACTACTGACCTACGAGATCACGTTCGGAGACTGTGACCCCGCCGGAATTGTCTTTTATCCCAACACGTTCCGCTGGATGGATGCCGCATTTCACAAGCTTCTGCGCAAGCATGGCGGCCACGCGTACTTGTGCGAAAAACTAAGTTCCCAAGGGGTTGGGCTGGTTGATGCATCGGCCCAATTTCAAAAGCCTATGCGAGACGGAGAGCAGCTAAGCCTGCGAATCTCGAACCTTGAATGGTCCCGACGTACGCTAACCATTCACTATGGCGGAGAGGTCGATGGCTCCGCACGGTTCAAAGGCCACGAAGTGCGGTGCCTTTTCAAGGAAACGAAAGATGGTATTGTGGCTGGCGAAATCGAGCAACTACGCCAACTTCTGGAGCCGTCGAATGAATGACGAAAACGGTCATGGATCAGGTCTAAAATCACTAGACACTGCGCTGAATTTACTGGCTCAGATGGCCGCAAGAGCTGGGCCGCAAACACTTTCGGAAATTGGGCGCGCCTGCGGCATGCCGCCCAGCAAGGCCCATCGTTATCTTGCCTCCTTCGTGAATGCAGGGTTGGTGCAGCAACAAGAACGATCCGGCCGATATGACCTTGGTCCAGCCGCGATGCAGTTGGGTCTTGCGGCACTTGCCCGACACGACTTCGTAAACTCTGCGGCAGATGGTCTGGAATTACTCTCTGCCCAGACTGGAATGACCGTTCTGCTGTCGGTTTGGGCCAATCAAGGGGCCACAGTGGTAAGATGGGAGAGAGGCGCAACGCCGACGGATACTTCGATGGGCCTTGGCACAACGCTTCCGCTGCTAAATTCCGCAACCGGACGCGTTTTTCTGACGTGGGGCGCACCGCGCGCCATCAATCCCGTCCGAAAGGACCAAATTCGGCGCCTTAGTCGCCAAACGGGACAAATACTCGACTTTGAGCCGTCAAAGACTGGTGTCGATACCTTGATTTCACGCACGCGCGAGCGGGGTTATGCTACCGTTGAAGGCCGATACATTCCAGGCCTCGTTGCAGCGGCCGCCCCGGTGCTTGACTGGCAAGCTGAAGTGCAAGCGGCCGTGACAATCGTCGGAACTGACCCGAACTTCGTCGTTTCAGACTCAGCCGAGATAAAGGCCCTTCTTGCTTATTGCACGTCGAAATCAGTGATCCGTGTCGAGACGGAATCTCAATCTTCAAAATAGAAGTGATTTACAGGTGTTGTCACGTATGAGACGTCCCGAAAATCGGACACTGAGGTGTGAATGCCCCACCCCACGTGTACAGTAGTCAATCACGCTGTTTGACAGGTACCAGTACCTTCATGAGTTTTCCTTTGGCTGGTCACAATCCGCCCAACGGCCTAGGGGGTCTAGGACAGGTCATATTGTTTGCGAACAGGTGTATTGAAAGCTTAGTCAGTGCGGGCCGGAGAAGAGGCCTCGGGGATTTTTTGCGCGATCTGTGCCATGGTATGTACGGCCTGTGCAGCCTCTCTTCCCTTCTTGACAAAGTGCGCCATATAGAAATCTGTGAGATCTGGAACCGGTTGAAAATGATGAGGCGTGAGACTGACTGAATAGGTCGGCACACCGGTTTCTAATTGAGCCTGCATCAACCCCGACACGACGGTTTGTGCGACAAAGTCGTGGCGATAAATCCCACCATCAACCACAAGAGCGACCGCAACAATTCCGTCAAAACGCCCCGAATTTCCCAGCTTTTTAGCAAGCAATGGCATCTCAAAGGCCCCCGGCACATCATAGGTCACAATATCGACGGCTTGCCCAAGCGCCTTCATCTCAGCGGTAAAGCCGATTAAAGCCTGATCTACGATATCTGCGTGCCAGCGCGCTTTTATGAAAGCGATAGAGAGGGTCGACATGTCCAGGTTTCCTCGGATTTGTGTTCATTTTTGCAGGAGAACAAAGAGCGAACGAATACAACGTCCTGCGTCATTGCCTTTACCAAATCTTCTTCGGTCTCGAACCGGAGTTCGCATCGCACGAAGTCTGTCAAGCAGACGTCTATAACTTCGCCATAAATGTCGCCATCAAAATCAAAGATATGGGTCTCAACCCGCGCCTCTTCGCCCTCAAAAGTTGGCCGTGTTCCGTATGATGTGACGGAGGCAAATTCTTTTGGACTCCTGCCTGTGATTCGCGTTGTCGAGGCATAAACACCATATGCCAGCCCGACGATTTGTGCGCTCACAAGGTTCGCCGTTGGAAAGCCCAAAAGGCGCCCCCGCTTGTCCCCATGTCTAACCGGTCCGCTCACTTTGAACGGTAAAGTGGCGTTGGTGGTTTTGCCTGAATTTTCGACTTGTTCATTCTGTGCGGTCTGTTTCATAGTCTTGCCCTCCCTCCGTCGACCACAAGGTCGGTTCCGGTGATGAAATCCCCTGTTTGAGCACAAAGATAAAGTGCCGCATTCGCGATGTCATGGGTATGGCCAAGACGGCCCAGCGGAGTTCCCGCCATCTGCGATTGAATATTGTCTTTGCTTTCCGCCTCATATAAACGCTGAACGCCCTCTGTGCCCGCAATGGGCCCCGGTGCGATGGTGTTGCAGCGGATGCCCTGCCCACCCCATTCAATCGCCAAGGTCCGCACCAAAGACATCACACCCGCTTTCGCGGCCGCTGCGTGGGCACAACCGGGCCAACCTTCGAACGCGCGCATGGTTGAGATCGCGATGAACCGCCCGCCAAAAGGCGAGCGTGCTAAGGGGGGCCTGAGCGGCCTTGGCGCAATGAAATGTGCCGTGGAGGTCAATGTCAACAACCGTCCGCCACGCGTTGAACGACATTTCCTCAAATGGAACGATGAACTTCCCCGCGGCGTTTGCAACAAAAACATCCAAGCCCCCGTAGGCGGCCACGCTTGCATCGACTGCCGCTTGAACCGCGTCGCCATCACGGACATCTACAACCTGCGCCATGGCTTGACCGTCAGCATTGCGAATATGTGCAACTGCGGTCTCAATGTGCTCTTGATTGCGGCTTGCGATCACGACGCGCGCCCCGGCCTTTGCAAGCGCGCAGGCAATACAAAAGCCGATGCCGCTACCACCACCGGTTATAAAGGCGGTCCGATCGCTCAGAGCGCTGGCAAAGAGAGCGGACTCCGTATGTGTCATGTCACACGCTCCAGCACGCAGCCGAAATCCGCGTCGAGAATAGTGTGTATTGCAAACTTTTCACAGAATTGTAACCGCCATCAGAGGTCATCCTTAGATCCCTTTTTCTGCAGTAGTTCTTTCGATAGGCGCCTTACTTGCAACTGTTCCTTTGAGACGCAGCGCTACGTGCGGAGTGTTTCATCTTTTTTTGGGGCGGTGCCTCCCTGCCACGTAAATTCTTTCATGGTCAGGGGTTGATCCGTCACCTGCCACCTCCCGCCTCAGTCCGCATGACCCAAGATTACCCGCTCTAGTTTCATTCGAAGCCAGTCATCTTGTGGAACCTTCGCCATCTTACTGTTGATTACTAGGGTCAGGACTTCGGTAACGGGGGCGTCCCAGTCAAGCCGTTTTGCGCAAAACAATTGATCCGCCATAGCGGTTCCTTTGATAATTTTTTGGTGCCCGCCCTGGCTTCTGTCGCGGCTATTGGCTGAGGTCCTTCGGGTACATGCTTCGGCTCGTGGTCAGCGCGGCGGCTGCCAACATGATGCTGGTTCGATGTAATTCCGATGTGCCCATCTCATAGGCGTGCTTGACTTGTGTCAGCGACAGTCCAGACCACGGCATCATCGGAACCACGTCCCTGCGGGACCTCGGAAGCCTGCGATCAATCAGGCAACGGGTGACGGGTCATCCGGTCAGGCAAGGTTCGGCGCGGCATCTGGCTGGAAGGTCGTGTTATCGACCCAAATCCGGTGAAGTATGACAGCGATGCGGCGTGCGAGGGCGACCATCGCGATTTTACGACCGCGCCGCTGCGCGAGCTGGGCTCCCCATGTTCTCAGCCATGTCGATCGGCCGCGGTTCATCATGACGGTTGCTGCTTGGCACAATGCTCGCCTCAGGTTGACGTCACCCGCTTTGGTGATGCCGCCGGACACGTCCCGCTCACCAGACTGGCTACGAGAGGGCGTCAGGCCAACCCAGGGGCCAATTCTCTTTGAAGACTGAAAGCGGGCCGGATCATCGACCCCAGCACGGAATGTCAGTGCTACGACGGCACCGATTCCAGGCATCGACATAAGGCGTTGGCAAACCGGATCATCCCAGGTCAACTGGCGCACGCACTTTTCGAGACCGGCCAGTTCCTGTCGTAGGGATGCTCGGGCCCGCAACATCGGTTCAGTCGCGGTTTCCAGCATCGGATTGCCATCTGCCAATTCCCGAATGCGCGTCTCGAACCTACCGCGGGAGATCGCACCGACCTTGAGGCCAAAGTTCCGCAGCAGTCCGCGCAACGACATTTCCAGAGCGATCATGTTCTGCTGGATAGCCTTTCGAGCGCCGAGAACCGCCCGGGTTTCCTGAGCAGAGACGGATTTACAGTGGACCGGGCGGAACCAGCCGAGATGAAGAAGGCGTGCAATCCCTTCTGCATCGCGCCGATCCGTCTTGATCGGCATCGCCTTCAGCGCTCCTTTCACCTGGCGCGTTTCCATGAGCGCCACATCCAGGCCAGCTTCGGTCAGCCTTCGGTGCAGCCATTGCGACAGTGGTCCGGCCTCCAGGCCAATCACTGCGATGCTGCCGTCAAGTTCGTCCAACCAGCGCGCCAGACCTTCGGGTTCGCTTTCAGTCTCCGCCTCTTTGACGATCTGGCCATGCTCGCTGACCACACACACTGCAGTCTTCGCCAACGACACATCCAATCCAATAAATAGCTTCATCCCGTCGTCCTCCATGTGGGTTCAATACGGGAATGGCGGCAGCGCAGCGCTGATCTGACAAGTGGCAACGGCGGTGCGTGACGCAGGCCCCGTTACAGCATCTCATAGCCAATAGCTGACGGTTGCCGCGAGGGCGATGGCTGAGAGGAAGACCTTTGGGCAGCGGTCGTAACGCGTGGCGACACGCCGCCAGTCCTTGAGCCTACCAAACATGATCTCGATCCTGTTGCGCCTTTTGTACCGACGCTTGTCGTATTTCACGGTCTTCTTGCGCTGTTTTCTGCCCGGGATGCAGGCGCGTATCCCCTTGTCGTTCAATGCTTCTCGGAACCAATCGGCGTCATAACCGCGATCCCCGAGCAGCCAATCGACTTTCGGCAGGCTGTTCACCAAAGCCCGTGCGCCGATGTAGTCGCTGACTTGTCCCGCGGTCACGCATAGGCTCAGCGGGCGGCCTTGGCTGTCGCAGATGGCATGCAGCTTGGTATTTATGCCGCCCTTGGTTCGCCCTATCAGGCGTCCACGCCCCCCTTTTTCACGCCCATGCTGGTCGCTGTGCGGTGTGCCTTCAGATAGGTTGCGTCGATTATAACGGTCTTCCGTTCGCCGTGATCGGCGGCCAGGCCGACCATTATCCGCGCAAAGATGCCCTTGTCACTCCAACGTTTCCAACGGTTGTAGAGTGTCTTGTGAGGCCCATATTCCGCCGGGGCGTCGCGCCAACGTAAACCATTGCGATTGATGAAAATAATGCCACTCAACACGCGCCGATCATCGACGCGAGGCCTGCCGTGGGACTTGGGAAAGAAGGGCTCCAGACGCGCCATCTGCGCGTCGCTCAACCAGAAGAGATCAGACATGTTCACCGGTCGATTTTCGAGCCGTGAATCACGCTGCCACCGGGAAATCAATGGGTCCCGACCCTAGCTTTAGCCTGCCGGACACTTCTCAGTGGCAAGGAGCTTTTTCTCCTGGCTTTGCTGGGCTATTTTCTGATTTCACGTACGGCTCGGACCACCTGCCCCACTCAGAGAAACAATACCAACAATTGTGCCGCCCCCCCCCCAGGCTGAGTAGTACGCTTTTAGAAAAAGTAATGCTCGGAAGGTACGCCGAGTTCATCTCGCGGCAGACCAAAAGTCTAACTTTCCCGCATGTAAGGTGCAAGAAAGTAAGACTGCGATCTCTATTGGGAGCGCCCCCGAAACCCACTAAACGTCGTCTGCGGAGACCCCGCTTGGCTTTTTTCCGCGACAACGGCTTTCCACAGCTTCCTTAATTCAACCGATTCGAGACCTAGACGTGATTGCTATCAATTGTGATCATGTGGCTATATCGTACAACATCTTGCGGCAACTCACGGAAACTTTGATAAAGTGTTTTTTTACAATAGGTTAATAGGAAATTTTCGGCATCCATACCTAAATACAAACGAACCCCATCACTGAAAGGGCCAAAAAATTGTTGCCTGGGGATAAGTTGCGTGTCATGAGTTCAATTGTCGCAAGCTGACGTAAATCACGCTGTTTAGCGACGAAACACAGATGACCCACTAAGAGGTCGTGAGGGCAGCATGAATTCAGACGGAAATATCGCGCAAACCAGTTCTATCGCTGCATCCATTGCGTCGAACGCTGCCCGTCTGTCGGAAGCGCTTAACAACCATATGCGCAATAGCTTCCAGCCCGATAGTAGAAAAGCGCTACGTAAGTTTCATCCTGCGGAAGCATCAGAGCTAACCGGCATCAGTATGTCGAACCTTCGAACGCGGCATCAGGAAGGTGATTTCCCTGATGTAGAGACGGATTCCAGAGGTCGCAGGCTCTATACCGCCCAAGAGATTGACCAAATTCGCCATGTGATGGCAAAGACCGGTCGGAATGGCGAAACATACCTTCCCGGACGGCGCGAGAACGATGCCCTTCAGGTTATTTCTATAGTGAACTTCAAAGGCGGATCCAGCAAAACAACCAGCGCCATCCATTTGGCTCAACGCTATGCGTTGCGAGGCTATCGGGTACTTGCGATCGACATGGACCCACAGGCGAGCTTAACCACGATGTTCGGGTACCGTCCTGAGATCGAGTTTGCTGAGAGCGGCACCGTTTATGACGCGCTAAAATACGAAGACCCTGTGCCGCTGAGCCAAGTCATCCGAAAAACATATTTTCACAACCTTGACCTCGCTCCGGCAGGTCTCTTGCTATCCGAGTACGAGACAGAAACAGCGTATGCGCTTCAGCACAAGATCGACCCGCCATTCACTCAACGCCTTGCGATCGCTCTCGACGAGGTCGAAGCAGACTACGATCTCGTCATCATAGATTGCCCGCCTCAACTTGGCTTCACAACAATGACAGCTTTGTTGGCGTCTACCGGCCTACTAATCACGGTTGTTCCCAGCATGTTGGATGTTGCATCAATGGCGCAATTCCTTGAAATGGCTGGAGAAACTGTCCAAACTCTCGAGGAGGCGGCAGGGCCCATCGACTGGAATTTCCTTAAGTTCTTGATCGCTCGATATGAACCAACCGACGTCCCACAGTCACAAATGGCGGGTTTCTTGAGGTCTATTCTCTTGGATCAAGTGTTGACCACCCCGATGCTCAAATCCACAGCTATCTCAGACGCTGGGATGACGCAGCAAACCATCTATGAGCTGGATCCCTCGCAAGTCGTAAAGAAGACACTAACACGCATATTAGAGTCTGTTAATGGCGTCGCGGATGAGTTCGAAAAGACGATCCAGCAAGCTTGGGGAAGGGAAACTGACTAATGGCCCGTAGAAACCTATTTCAGCCCCCTCCCCCTCCCGATGCGGCCAGCAATGCGGCACCAGCCGGAGCACAAAAGGCGCGATTCCCGAATACCGGCGCAATGAGCGGCGTTAAATCCACTTTGAAGGATGTCGCGAGCAACGCGGTAAGAGAAATCCCCGTTGATGTCATTGAAGAGAACGGCCCCAAGGACCGTCTCTCTTTCACCGATGCTGATGTTGTGACGCTAGCTGAGAGCATTAAGGCACACGGCCAACAAGTACCGATTATGGTGCGCCCCATCGCGGACAAACCCGGACACTACAAGATCGTTTATGGTCGCCGCAGACTGCGGGCCTTACGATCGCTCGGCATCCCCGCGAAGGCTCTTGTCAGATCTCTTTCTGACGAAGAGGCCATTCTCGCTCAGGGGCAAGAGAACACCCATCGTCTGGACCCCAGCTTCATTGAAAAAGCCCTATTTGCGACCGAGCTGGCCACAAGTGGCTACGAGCAAGCCATCATTCTGGATGCCCTCGCTGTGGACAAGCCAATGCTATCGCGCATGACCAAAGTTGCACGGTCTATTCCAAAGTCAGTCATTGAGCAAATCGGCTCCGCGCATGGCATTGGACGGAGGCGGTGGGAAGAGCTGGCAGACCAGTCGCGCAGCTATAGCGTCGATCTGGAACAGGTCACCGCAACGCTTCAGTTTAATGCGGCCAAGAGCTCCGACGACCGCTTTGGCATGGTCAGTGACGCCATTACTCAGGCGCTAAAATCTAAGGCCACTAACAAACCAGCTGTACCCCCTACCCTCTCCATCAAACTTGGTGATGGGACGGCTTTGGCTGAAGTAAAAGAAACGGCCCGTGCTTTGACATTCAAGCTGTCGAAGTCCGATGCCCCAGAATTTGCCCAGTGGATGCGTAACAACGCAGAAGCTGAGCTTATGCGCCTCTATGAGGCGTGGCAGTCAGAGCAAAAGCCTGACTGATGTCGACCGAGCAGTAAAACTTAAAAAAGGAGCACGACCAACAACCCAAAAAAGAAAGAGCCCCCCAAGGTTTCCCTAGGAGAGCCCAATCTGTTCTTTGCACTTTCAGATTTACCAGCTTCTCCGCGCCAGTCAACAACAACCGATTCGGTTGCCGAAGATTTGCGGCCTTTTTTCTGACTTTCAGAGATATCGGAGCCTTTCACATCAGGTTGTCGTGAAAAAACATGGCATTTATACAAGCATCTGCACCCACTGGGCTGCGGACCAGTGAAATATTGTCCGCGGACAATTCCATTCCAGAACGCCACATCGTAGTCGCAACGCTCCGAAACGCGGCCCCGCGACTCGGTCTCAGTGCATCGGTGATTTCAACATTGGACGCGATGCTTTCGTGCCTCGCTCCAAAGCGCAACCACCACACCGTGTTTGCATCAAACTCAACGCTCACGTTCCGGCGCAATGGCATCTCAGACAGAACAATCAGACGCCACGCAGCGACGCTTCAAGAAATTGGCCTGCTCGTTCGCCGTGACAGCCCCAATCGAAAACGGTTCACAAAACACAACAGTCACGCCGGCCAAGCCCTTCGCTTTGGCTTTGACCTCTCACCGCTTTTCGATCGTCTGCCTGAGATTGCTTCAATGGCGGCTGAGGTCATGAGGGAACGAGAGCAAATTGACTATCTGCGTGCCAAAATCCGCGCGGCAGCCAATGCAAGCCTGATCGATAACCCAAACGATGCGATGGCTCTGAACGTCTTTCGTGTCCTCCGTCGGAAATTGTCCCTTGAAGACTGTGAGAAAATTCTCTCAACCCTGCCAATCAAAGAAGTTGAAGCAGAGTCACCAGATGATCAAACTTCTAATTTAACGACTACATTGACCGCCAGTGACGGTCAAAATGTCCGGCACCATCATAAGTCAAATAAAGAACATATTGATAAAGAGAACATCTCACAAAAAAAACAAACCACTCCTATGCCTTCAGATGCTCCAATCACAATACCAGAATTGCTATCGGCCTGTCCGGAAGCAGCCGAGTTTTCGCTGAGAAGAATAGAAACTGTTCATGATGTCGTCGCTCACGCACGAACACTGGCGCCGATGATAGGGATCAGCCCTCAAAGCTACGAGGCTGCTCATAAGCGACTGGGTGCGTTAAGAGCAGCGGCAACTGTTTGGGCCATCATGCAGTTCCATGACAAAATCAAAGTAGTTGGTGCGTATTTTAGATCAATAACCACCGGATCAAAGAGCGCAGATTTTAGCCCAGAGAGGCTCATCCGGCGTTTGGCTTCGGCGCAAAAATATGCAGTTTGATTTCAGAATTGTCCGCGGACAATTTTCAAAGCCGCATCGTCGGCTTTAATGAACGGCCGCCCACACAAAGATACCATGAGGTGCTAAGTCTTACGGCCGATAGCTGCACAGATTTTATTGCGCTCAGAAGAGATGGGGCAGGACCCACTGGTCTATATACAATCTACCACGAAGCTTTGCCGACACATTACGCGCACCATTTAGGCCCATTGCCTAACTCAGTCGCCATTGAGCCAAATTCAACACTCTTGGGTCAGGACTCATAACCAGAATATGACGGTTGCTGCGAGGGCGATTGCGGAGAGGAATACGGTTGGTGATCTGTCGTAGCGGGTTGCGATGCGCCGCCCATCCTTGAGCTTGCCGAACATTCTCTCGGTGCGATTACGACGTTTGTAGCGGCGCTTGTCATATTTGACGGATTTCTTGCGCGACTTGCGGCCAGGAATGCAGGGCTTTGTGCCCTTGTCCACAAGGGCTTCACGGAACCAATCAGCATCGTACCCTCTGTCAGCGAGGAGCTATTCGGCCTCAGGCAAACCATTCATCAAGGCGGCTGCACCAGTATAATCACTAACTTGTCCTGCTGTGATGAAGAAGCGGATTGGTCGTCCGTTGGTGTCTGTGATTGCGTGCAGTTTGGTATTCATACCGCCCTTGGTCTGCCCGATCAGGCGTCCTCGCCCCCCTTTTTTAACCGCAGGCTGGAGGCCGTACGATGTGCCTTGAGGTAGGTGGCGTCGATTGAGATGGTCTTGTTGTCGGGGGCCTGCTCGGCCAGCCCCATCATGATCCGCGCGAATACGCCCATATCACTCCAGCGCTTCCAGCGGTTGTACAACGTCTTGGGCGGACCATACGCGGCGGGCGCATCGCACCAGCGTAAACCATTGCGATTGATGAAAATAATGCCGCTCAAAACACGGCGATCATCTACTCGAGCGCGACCTCGGCTCTTTGGAAACTACGGACGAAGCTGCTACATTTGTTCTTCGTTCAGCCAATAAAGATTGCTCATCATATCCCCCTAAAACTGGGGGCCGTGAATCATGACAGCGCCACAAGCTCAATCAGTTAATGGGTTCTGACCCTAGGATGGTAGCCAAAACGTGGTTTTCAATTAAAATACATAATTATCAATGTGTTAGTTGAAAAATGCGTACTATTTCTCACAATAGTTCCCTGAAAACCAGTTCGTTCGTGTTTTGAGTTGTTTTGCAGTCCGCCATTACAGATGCAGCCTAGTGTTATCCTAAAGTAAAAGTTTCCTTCTTGTTTTGGGACTGTCTGAAGGAACCCTTGTGGGTTGTTCCTGACGAGTCCGGGTCGGTTTCCGGCCTGTTTGTCCGGACAAGGAACCTCTCATACAAACAGAAGTATTGCGCGTGCTGCGCGCAGAAGCTCAGTCGTGATGGCGACATCGAGAGCTTAGAAGAACTGGTGACCTTGATGAGGCTTGTCGGCTGGAACGCCAAACAATCAGTCGCGATATTGGGTATCTGCGGGCGGCGATCAACAACCCCAACGCCTATGTCAGCTGCGGTAGGGGAGGGACCATTCTTCACCTCGGGCTGACAACAGTGTCGCTCTATGCCGCCGTTGAACGCTTCCCGCTCGCCAACTTGGCTGTCCGGCTTGGAACGCCTCTGATTGGACCTGTCGCCGTTTGGTGCCGCTCCTTTGATAGCATAATGTGCAGCGAAGGAGACGATCTATGGGCACAGGAAGAACGGATGAATTTCGCAAAGATGCGGTGCGAATTGCAGTGATCAGCGGGCTGACACGGCGTCAGGTTGCTGACGATCTTGGTGTTGGTCTTTCGACCTCGAACAAATGGGTGACGGCGCATCGGGAAACGGATGTGGTTTCGCCTGAGGATCGCGAGCTTGCGCGGGAGAACGAACGGCTTCGTCGCGAGAACCGAATCCTCAAGGAGGAGAGGGATATATTAAAAAACCGTTCTGGGTTGGGGTCCGCCTGTGCGCGGTAGAAACAGCCTGTGCTACGGTCGCGCCATGAAGGGCAGCGGCCGTTCGCTTATTGGTGGTCTCGACGCTGTCGTGAACCCCGTTAAAAAACGTGGTCCATGGGTTGATGCGAACCTGAGAGTGGTGACGCTGTTTTGGCAGTGATCCCGGTTAGGAAGATGACGGATTTGCATAGCCCACGCCCTTCTGTTGCCAACAGGAGGATAGACAATGGCAAAGCAAAAGACTCACAAGAGCCCTACGATTGAGACCGTAAAGACTGGCGCTGCCGCAGTTGATATCGGATCGCGTGAACATATGGCGGCAGTTAATCCCGATGTGACAGACGCACCGGTGCGCGCGTTTGGGACCTTCACTCATGATCTGCATGATCTCGCTGACTGGTTCAAATCGCACGGTGTGACCAGCGTCGCGATGGAATCCACGGGCGTTTACTGGATCCCAGCTTACGAGATATTAGAGCAGCACGGCTTCGAGGTCATTCTGGTCAACGCCCGGTACGCCAAGAACGTGCCTGGCCGGAAGACGGACGTAAGTGACGCCAGTTGGTTACGGCAGCTGCATTCATATGGGCTTCTGCGTGGCAGCTTTCGACCAACGGCCGAGATTGCAACGTTGCGTGCATATCTGCGACAGCGTGAACGGTTGGTGGAATATGCAGCTGCCCACATTCAACACATGCAGAAAGCACTGATGGAGATGAACCTCCAACTGCATCATGTTGTGTCTGACATCACCGGTATTACGGGGATGAAGATCATCCGGGCCATCGTCGCCGGCGAACGGGATTTGGGCGTGTTGGCCTCCTATCGTGACGTGCGTTGCAAGGCTTCAACTGAGACAATCAAAGCTGCGCTCAATGGGAATGATCGCGCCGAACACATCTTTGCGCTGACCCAGTCGCTAGAACTCTATGACTTCTATCAGGCCAAGATGCTGGAATGTGATCGCCATCTTGAGGCAACGCTGGCGGGATTAGGTGCAGACACCGATCACGATCCCAGCAAGTTGCCGCGCGCGCGTACCAAGACCAAGCAGGTCAGTACGCCTTCGTTTGACGTGCGGGCCGCGCTGTTTGGTGTCCTCGGCGTTGATCTGACACAAATCCATGGGATGGGACCGTCCCTGTCGCTCAAGTTGGTTGGCGAATGCGGCACTGATCTGCGCGCATGGCCAAGCGCTAAACACTTCACGTCATGGCTCTGTCTGGCACCGGGCAACAAGATATCCGGCGGCAAGGTGTTATCATCCCGAACACGGCGATCATCCAGCCGCGCCGCTGCTCTCTTGCGATTGGCAGCCGTCACTATTGGGCGAAGTGACACCGCCTTGGGCGCTTTTTATCGCCGACTGGCAGCGCGCGCGGGTAAGGCCAAGGCAGTCACTGCGACGGCGCGCAAAATTGCAGTTCTGTTCTACAACACCCTTCGTCACGGCATGACCTATCAGGACCCCGGCGCGTCCCATTACGAGGAACGATACCGCAATCGCGTGCTCGGCAATCTCAAGCGCAGAGCAAAGTCATTCGGCTTTGATTTGCAAGAATTGCCGCAGGAGGCTGACATGGCTGTTTCTTAGGAAGCCACCCAGTTCTTCGCGAGCCAAAAGCCATGAGGTTTCGGTTCGTTGAAGAACAGCGTGGGGCCTTCCCGATTGACCGGCTCTGTCAAGTTATGAACGTCAGCCCGCGCGGTTTGCGGGCTTTCCGCAGCCGTCCGGCCAGCCGCAGGCAGCGCACTGATATGGTCGTCCTGGCCCACATCAAGGAACAGTCTCGTCTGAGCTTGGGCAGCTACGGCAGGCCCCGAATGACCGAAGAGCTGAAGGAAGTTGGCATCGATGTGGGGCACCGCCGGGTGGGCCGCCTGATGCGCGAGAACGGGATCACCGTTGAAAGAACGCGCAAGTTCAAGGCGACCACGGACCGCGATCATACCTTCAACATCGCCCCGAACCTGCTGGATCGCGACTTCAAAGCAGATCAGCCGAACCAGAAATGGGCGGGCGACATCAGCTATATCTGGACCCGCGAGGGCTGGCTGTATCTGGCCGTCATCCTCGATCTGCATTCCCGGCGTGTCATTGGTTGGGCTGTCAGCAATCGCATGAAGCGTGACCTTGCAATCCGGGCCTTGAAAATGGCCATCGCTTTCCGAGCGCCACCCAAAGGCTGCATCTTCCACAGCGATCGCGGCAGCCAATACTGTTCCCATGACTACCAGAAGATCCTGCGCCAGCATGGCTTCAAAGTCTCCATGAGCGGCAAAGGTAATTGTTATGACAATGCAGCCGTCGAGACGTTCTTTAAAACCATCAAGGCCGAGCTGATCTGGCGGCGGTCATGGGCAACCAGGCGGCAAGCCGAGATGGCAATCTTCGAATACATCAATGGCTTCTACAATCCACGTCGACGGCACTCAGCATTGGGCTGGAAAAGCCCGGTCGCCTTCGAACGGAAAGTGGCTTAACCGAGCACCTGGGGCGGCACGAAAACGTGACAGGTCCACAGGATGCTCCTCGACACGCTCGGGGCCTTTACGCAGGCCCAAGACTGGGAGGAGGGGCAACGCCCTATCGTCTGGGCGTCGAACGCCTATCTGATGGAGCAGACGGGGTTCTCGCTCTCCGCGCTCAAGCGCCATGCCCGACGCCTGGCCGAGATTGGCGTGATCTCCTTCCAGGACAGCCCGAACGGCAAGTGGTGGGACCGCAGGGACGCCGAGGGGCGCATCGTCGAGGCCTATGGCTTTGATTTGTCGCCGCTGTCGGCGCGTGTCGAGGAGTTCGAGGAGCTCCATGCCGATTTGCAGGCCGAGCGCGAACTCTGTCAGCGCCTGAAGCGCCAGATCACGGTTGCCCGCCGTATGATCCGCGCTCGGATCGAGGCGGCCGTCAGCAGCGCGCTGCGCGGGCCCTGGGCGCAGTTCACGGGGCTCTTCGAAGAGTTATTGGACCGGCTTCCGCGCCGCCACGAAGCTTCTGAGCAGCTTGCACGGTTGCTGGGCTGGTTCAAGGATCTCCAGAAGCGTGTCGAGGCGGCCTATCTCAAGGCAACAGAGGCTACCCAGCCTGTGGAAAATACGCCTGAAACCAAGGAGCAAGTTTCCGAGAAGACTCAAGAAATGAACCCCAGGGAGGTCATTTCTGACCCTCATATACTAATTACAAACCAACTTAATCCTGGAACTAGTAATTCCTCAGAAAATGAGGAAATCGCGGCCGTGGTGCCCAATGCGCAACCCGAAGATCGGGTTGATAGGGAGCTGGAATAGTGGGTGGCAGAGGTGCGCAAGAAGCGCGCAGCGCTGGATCTGCCCACTGTGATGCAGGCCTGTCCTGAATTCGCGTCCTGGGCGCGCAATATGGGCGGGTTCCTGAATGATTGGGGCGATCTGCATCGTGTTGCCGGTCAACTCAGGCCGATGATCGGAGTGTCCGAGCATGCTTGGAACGTGGCGCAGGACCGGCTGGGCAAACAGGTGGCGACAGCGGCGCTGGCGCTTGTCTTCGAGAAGCATTGCACGGGCGAGGTTTCGTCGCCGGGCGGCTATCTGCGCGGCATGGTCGAGAAGGCCGGGGCAGGGGAGTTGCATCTCGAGCGCAGCTTCTATGGCAGGCTCAGAGGGCAGGCAGCGTGATACAGCATTCCCAGTTTTCATTGCCAATAAGGATCGGTTCTTCGCGTTCGAGCCAAAGGCCAGAGGCAGCGAAAACCGATGCGTTCGTAACTGGAAATGCTCTTTGGCAGGGGGTCACAACCCGGCTGCCTGCGTCAGGTTCACTCGGAACCGGTCGCGGCGGCGTTGATAGCGGCGGGTCATTTCGGCTGAGGCGTGTCCCAGTTGCTTTTGCACGTAGCGCTCGTCTACTTCGGCCGAACTGGCGAGCCCTGCGCGCAAGGAGTGACCGGAAAACAGCGCGAGCCGGTCCTTTTCGGGCAGCTCGGACCGAATTCCGGCGTCCAGAACCGTGCGTTTGATCAGCCGAGCGACATGCTTGTCGTTCAATCTCGCTTCGGAGGCCCTTTTGCCATCGCGCGAGGTGCCGACAAAGATCGGACCGAAGTCGATCTTGGCGAAGCGCAGCCATTCTTCGAGTGCATGCACGGGGCAGGTATGGTCCTTGGAGCCGCGGCCGATCTCGACCTCGCGCCAACCGGTTTTGGCATTGAGGGTGAGTAGAGCACCCTTGTCGAAGATCTCGATCCAGCCGCCAGAGTCCGGCGTGTCGTCCTTGTGAACGTCGAGGCTCACAATTTCCGAGCGCCGGAGGCCGCCGGCATAGCCCAAGAGCAGGATCGCCCGGTCCCTCAACCCGCGCAGGTCGTAGGGCAGGGTGGCCACCATCGCGAGAATGTCTTCGGCCAGGATCGCTTCCTTCTGCACCGGCGGACGCGCATGCTTGCGCTTGATCCCTGCGAGCACGGTGGCGATATGGCGGTTCTTGCGATCAAGGTTGAAGCCGCGCTGCGCGTAGTTCCAGGCGAGACCGGACAGGCGGCGGTCTATCGTACTGACCGACAGGGGTCGGGACGCCGACTGCGAAGGGGAGGAGCCTGATCCGGACGCCAGGTCGGCGAGATAAAGCCCGATCATTTCAGGTGACGGAGGCAGCGGCTCGACGCCCTTCATCCGGCACCATCGCGCGAAATGCGTCCAGTCCTTCGCATAAGCCTTCAGCGTGTTGTCCGACGCCGCCGCGCGCGCATAGTTGCGGGCGGTGTCGACCAGGCGATCGAGCGCGCCTGAGCCAGCCACAAAGGACGGCAGGCTCAAGCCCTCGCCGTCAGGACGATCTCTCTCGTTGTCCTCGTTGGCCGAAGACCCGATCGGTGGTTCTGAGCTCGATTTCTCGGTGTTTTCTGACATGCCGCCGAGCATATTCATTGATGTCCGATAATACAAACTTATTGGACATTGAATGCAACGGCAACGAGGGGCGGTTAGATCGCTATTTTCTGGCGAAAAGCGCCGCGCAAGTGTAGGGTCTGAGCATGACATTTGCCCTACCGGATCACATCAGCGGCCTCGAAAATTTACCCCGGATGCCTGCCTGGGTCACCTCCACGCGTGCTGAAACCCTTGAAGATGTTGCGTTTTTGTCGGGCGCTGCGCTGAACCACCTGCATCTTGTGTTGGGACACGAGGCGGTGCCCCAAGCCTTGTTGCGGGACCGCCTCGCGCTGCGCGCGGCCGAGTCTTGCGTGGGGTTTTCGGGGCGGTCGGAGCGGCTAGGGGAGTTGCGCGACGCCGTGCACCTGCTGAGGCCCGACGACCTGCCCGGACCGGCGGGGGAAACCTACCTTGCCTGGCGGCACGCGGTGGAGCGACCGGTATCGATCAAGGCTCTGGGTCGGGCTTTGCCGAGCCTCGACCCCGGCCAGATTGCTGCGCGTCTTGATGCAGGGAATGGGATGCCGGTGACCCGTGCCGCGATGGTGCAGGAGGCAGTGCTGACGGAGGCACCCCATGCCGAAGTGCCAGCGTTGATCCTCGCGGATGCGGCCTTCGCCCAAGCCCTCGGTTGGGATCAACTCATGCCGCTGCTGGCCGCGGGCCTGAAACGTGCCGACCTGCGCAAGCAAGGCGGCGACTTGCGCATCGCTTGTCATCGGGCGCTCATTTCATCGGCGGTCGAGGCCGTGCGCCTCGCCACCGACCTCGCGCGTCGGGCGACGCATCTGAAGGCGGTCGCTCCCAAGCTGCGGGCCAAGGGCGCGGTCGACGCGGTCGAGATGTTCCTGACCCGCGATGCCGTGGCGCCGTCGGCCTTGCCTTTGCCGGATCGGGCGGCACGGCGGCTCTGTGACCGGCTGGTCGACCTCGGCGCGGTGCGCGAGCTGACCGGGCGCGACACCTTTCGGCTTTATGGGGTGTAGCGATGGCAAAGGATGGCCCTGAAGCCGAGCTTGACCGCGATTTGACTGACTTGCCACCGGAGCTGCGCTGGCGGGAATGGATGCGCCGGATAGAGGCGGTGCTCTTTGCCTCTGCATCGCCGGTGCCGCGCGAAGACCTGACGCGGGTCGTGGGGCAGGGGGCCTCGGTTGACCTGCTCGTCGAGGACCTCGCCGCCGATCTGGAGGGGCGGGCCTTCGAGATCGCCCAGGTCGCCGGCGGCTGGATGTTCCGGACGCGACCCGTCTACGCGCCCGCGATCCGCGCTGCGGCAGATGTCGGCGACCAACTGCTGGACTTGAGTGAATTCGACGTCGCGGTCCTGGCCGCTATCGCCTACCACCAGCCGATAACCCGCGACGGACTCAAGGACATCTTCGGCAAGGAAATCAGTCGCGATCTGATCGGGCGGCTGCACGCACGCAACCTGATCGGGACCGGGCCAAGGTCACCCCGGCGAGGGGCCCCCTATACCTTCGTCACCACCGAGCAGTTCCTTGTCGCCTTTGGGTTGGAAAGCCTGCGCGATCTTCCCGATCGGGAGCAGCTGGTGGACGCAGGCGTGGTAGGTGCAGCTGAGCCGGGTACCCTGTAAAATGGCCGCGCGTCGACTGTATAGCCCATGGGTATCGGCTTTCTAGCAAAAGCTCTTTCCGCTCTCGCCGTTAGGCAGTTTTGCTATTGATCGAGGCGTGCAGCAAGTTCGGTCACGAAAGGCGAGGGGCGCGAGATAGAATGCATGATATGTACTTCCGATTTTGCCCTCGTAAATCCCACGTAGAAAAGGCGTCGAGCTTCCAACTTCTGTGACGCAGTGGAATTGTTTCTCGGAATGCTCCCCTGATCCATGCCAAACATGATGACGATCGGAAATTCTCGACCTTTGGCACTGTGAAGTGTTGAAAGGTGCAGGCTGTCGTTCCCTTCGCTTTGGCCGGCGAACTGACTGACAGTCATATCTTCACAATCTTTGCCTGGTTGGGTGCGCGCGATGAAGGTGTCCAGTGTTTCGCCCTCATCTTTCATTGAGCGGCACTTAACCATCAGGTCTTTGATGATTGCCGCGCGAACATCTGACAGCCATTTTCTCAGTACCAAGGTGCCATCGCGCCGCGACCAGAGGCATTGCATTAGCGCTCGTTGGAAGGCGAGGCGCATCTCGGGTGTGTTGATCTCTTCAGCGAACAGGCGTGCGCCTTCGTTGACCAGATGGTTGAAACGCGGTGATCCTGTTTGCCATCCGCCCGAACACCATTTCGCACAGCTTTCCAGCCAGCGCATCAAGCGGCTCGCGCGAGGATAAATTGCGTTCGTATCAGTTCTGATAACTGACAAGCCGACCTGCTGGGCTACTTCGGCGACCTTGTCACCTAGCCAGGCAGCTGGGTAGAGGATAGCGATGTCTCCGGGCTCCAAATCCGGATGTCGTTTGGCGATGTCAGCAATGACTGTCCTGAACGCCTCTGCGGCCTGGTGTTCGTAGCTACCCTGCTGAGGGTGAAAATAGACAGTGCCTTCCTCTGCATCGTCAAGCGCCTTGTAGTCTCGCGCTTCGCCAAGCGCAAAATTGGATGCTTCTACAATCTTCGATCCAGATCGGTAGTTCAGTCGCAACCGCACACATTCGACGTCATCACGGGCCGCCAGTTCGCGAAGAAGCTGTGGGTTCGCCCCGTTGAATTCATAGATGGATTGGTCGGCGTCTCCGACTGCGAAAAGCTTCATCCCGGTGCTGAAACACAAGCCCATGACCATACGATGGAGCGCTCTTCCGAGGTCTTGATATTCATCGACAACAAGAACGGGGTACTTGGCGAGAATGGCGCGCTGCAGCCATTCATGTTCGCGCAGCGCCCTGACGGCCAGAAGAGGCATATCGTCAAAATCAATTCGCCCCATTGCCCTGAGTTCGGCCTCAAAGGCCTCAACCAATGCGGCCATCTCGGGATCAGTTTCACGCCATTCCGCGCTGCTTCTGTTCAGAATGGATCGACGGTAGGTGCCCATCGTGAAATCGAGCTGTTGTGGGTTGTCACGCCCGCCAATCACCTTCCTATAAGCGGTTTCCAATGCTTGACGCCGCTCCGCGCGGGTTGCGACGCAAAACTCGTCGGGGAGCCCCATGTCGGCTGCCTTGGCATACGGTAGGACGATCTGTGTAAGGGAGAAGGAGTGGACAGTCCCAATAAACGCTCTTCTTCCGGCCTCAATGCCGAGCGCTGATAGTCTGGTTTCGAGCTCCCGGGCGCATTCATTGTTGTAGGTGATGCAGGCGAGGCCCCGTGGCTCCTGAATATCTTCGGCCAGAAGACGTGCCAACTTGACGGTCAAGGTCTTTGTCTTCCCGCTACCTGGCCCAGCAAGGACAACACAGTGTCCCTTGGATTCGTAGGCTGCCCATTGTGCAGGGTTGGCCCGTAGATCTTCGGCAGCTTTCAGGTAGATGGACGCGTCAGACACGTTTCACCACATGTCGGATAGCATCTTCGATATAGCGCGGGGGCTTTCGTCCTTCGATTTTAGAGGCAAGGCGTTGTGCAAAGCGCCCTTTCCCAACCACATCGATCAGCTTGAGCATCTGGTCGTGGTCGATACTGTCGTGATCAGCAATCCAGGCATCGACCTGCGCTTGTCTCGCCTTGCTCCATTTTCCTTCGTTGAGCGTGTCGAGAATGTCAGCTGCGAACCCGTCTTCGTACAGATCTGTCTCAAGAGTGCGGATGTTCGTATAAATGCCGAAATCTTCGAAGCGATCTGCGAGATCGTCTTCATCCTTGTTTTCGGCGATGTCTTCCAATTCCTTTGCGAGCGCTCTTGGGATTTTTTTTGTTCTGGCGCGCTCGATCGCGACCGCAAGTTTGATTCCTCGATTTACGGCCAAGGATTTGCTCTTCGGCATTGGATCCCAATCTGTAATGATCGAGAAGGGAATGTCCAGGGAGGTCAAAAATTTCGCATAGGGCGTGAAATTTGTCCCGGCGACTGAGCACACGGTAATTCCGAGCATATCGAGCGAACAGCCAAGAGCCTCAGCGAAGAGTGGGACAAGGAATTTTTCTGCGTCGCCTTCGACCAAAATGATACCGCGGGCGAAAAGCATCTCAGCACGCGTCACATCCAGATACCGCGTGAGATCGTCGACCTCATCATCTGTCAGTCTTATCGACGCTGTAGAGCAGCCGGTCGTGCCCTCGTCAGCTTTCTCTTTGAGCAAGAGAATGGAACGCAACGGGGCAACGCTGGCAATATGCGGCGAGTGCGAAGTCAGTAGCACTGACATTTGCTTCTGCTGATCAGGATTATCAACTGACTTAAAAAGGTGGCGATAAACTGATCGTTGCAAATGCGGGTGAAGGTGGGCTTCAGGTTCTTCGATGGCCAATAGCGTATGATCGCGATGGTTCTCCGCAATCAGCCTGCTCAGTTCCAGCATCTTGAGGCTCAGGAACATGATGTTGGCCGAGCCCAGACTTGCGTCATTGATGGACCGCCTGCCGTCATCGATCAGCAGCCTTATGTTGCGAAAAAGGCGTGTGACATCGGTGGCGCCAAAGCCAAGCCGTGGTTTGACATCCTGCTTGGGGCCGCTCATGGCTGCAAAGAGTTGTCCGAGGTCTTTCTCAAGATCCCCGACACTCGGGAACGCCGTCAATTTTTCGGTAGCTTCCTCGATTGCTTCACCGATCTCATCAAGATCTGCCTGGTCGATGTCGGCGAAAGCTTCCTCGATGAGCGGGCGTAGAGGCGATCGGCGCCACGCCGCGAGATCACCTTCGGCGTCACGAAGAGCTGGCAACAGGTCCATGGTCAGGCGGCGGCGGAGGTCATGGCCGAAACGTTTCGTCTCGCTTTCGCCGCCGAAACAAATGAACTCCAGGTCGTCATCCGATGTTGGCGCACGGCCCAATCCCGGTCGTGCGCGACATTCGTAGGTCAGGCGGACCGTGTCGGGGTCATCGTCGAGGCGGAAGTCCGTGAGTAGAGCAAGGATATCGAGGTCAGTGTCAAATTCTTCGATTTCGACACCAATGACTATCTTGTCGTCTTCTTTCAGGCCCCCAAGGCCGTCCCAGAAATCGGCGAGGCCAAGTTCACGGGCGCTGTCGGGCAGAGAGGGATCAAACAGCAACCGGAGGGCATGCATCAGGTTGCTTTTGCCGACCTTGTTTTCGCCAACCACAACAACGTTTCCATCGAGGGCTACGTCCAGTTTTGAAAAATTCCGAAAGTTCTCAATCACAATCCGTGATAAGTGCATGCAAGGCCACCTCGATCTAAACCATAATTTCTGCAAAGACGTGCTCGATTCGTGCCGTTTCGTCGTCGGTCAATGCCTTGAACTCATTGGTTCGGGCGCGACGCGACAGGGTGCCTCCGTTCTGTTGAAGGAAGCGAAACAACAGATCGATGGTGCGGTCAGGCATATCAACAATGGCTTCGACCTGGCTGCGGAATGCATCGTAACTTCGAAGGAATGCTGTCTCGTACGGCAGGTCTTCTTCGATTGTCTTTTGGACGCATGAATAGAGGAATTCTGCGTGTGGCGTCGCGTCGAAGAAGCGGTAGAAATCGCCTGTGTCGTTCAAGACCCGAACGTTGAATTTCTCCGTCGGCTCCCACTCGATTAGCGGCAGCAGTCGTGCTGAATAGCTCTCAAGAACCGTTCTATACTCACCTATGCGTTCTAGGATCGCGGCGGACACCGGAAAGACCACCCCTGGTGGGTTGAAGCCGCGTTCCGCCAGAACATGGTGGATCAGGTAGCGGTGCAGCCGGCCGTTACCGTCTTCAAACGGGTGTATGTAGACAAAACCGAATGCGAGGATTGCAGCGGACACGATCGGGTCAGAGTGCCGAGACGCACCGTGATTAAAAGCGATCATCCCGTCAGTCAGGGACGGAAGATCTTCATGCCGGGCACTTATATGATCAGGCAACGGCATCCTTGTTTCGCGGTCATGCTCGCCAACAAAACCGCCCTCGTCGCGGAAACCCAGCTTGATGAACCGGGCATCACCTATGACGATCCGTTGCAGTCGTAGCAGCTCATCGCGGTCGAGCGGCTGGCGACCGGCCTCGCCGATCGCACGGCCCCAACGCTGAATTCGGTCTTGTGGCGGACGCTCGCCTTCGATCTCGTAGCTGGAACGTGAGTCTTTGAGTAGAAGGAAGGCAGCCGTCCGAGCGAGCAAGTCCCGGGGGACGTCGGCGATGACCGCGCGGGCTCGACTGGCCAGGTCCATCGCGATGAACTCGTCTAGCTTTTGCGTGCGAAAGACCAGCGGGCAGAAGTCTCTGGTTCCCGGCAGATTATTTTTAACGCGATATCGGGGAGCGTTTTCCCCTTCCGTCGCGAACTGTTGGTCGGGATCAACGACAGGCACGTAGCGACCGCCCTCTGCATCTGGCAGATTCAGTCGGCTTCCCGTTAGCCATTCAAACAAAAACCAGATGCGCCTTGCGTAGCTGCCGGTCGGCTTTTTGCGCACGATGTCAACAATGCCATCAGGCCCGGTGGCCGCAAACAGCTTCGCGAGGACAGCAAGATCAAGCCCTTCGTATTTGAGAGCGAAGGTGAGGTGGCCATCTAAGTCTGCACTCGGGGCGTGGCGCGGCGTCAGGATGCGCCAAACCTCATCCTCAACGACCCGGTGATGGTTCCCAGTTGCCGAAAGTTTGCGGGGCAGTGGCACAGACAATCTGTAGGCGTCAATCAGTGCGCTGTAGCCTGCCAAGGTGGCGGTCTCAGGAAGGCGACGCTCCTGAAAAACGGTTCTCGGGCCCGAAAAAAGTACCTGTTGGTCCGATGGCATGAATTCCGTTCCCTTGGCGTGAATTTTTGCTGCAGAGCATAGCGTCCATGAAATCCGTTCCTAGCACATGAAAAATGTTCTTGAATAGGCATTATTCATGAAAAACAGTTCAAACTTACGACACAGTCCGGGTGTCACTGTACCCTAATTAATCAGAATCCGGCCTGAAATTGCCCCGTGAAATCAATGGCGGTTTGTACCTTTAATTTTCATATTGTACCGTTAATTAGCATACTGTGCCCTTAATTGCCGTACGGTCTGAGTTGTGGATAAGTGTCGACCTATTGGGGAGGGGGATTTGCGTGGTAAACGAGCGTCTTGCGAAACACCGTGCGGCGGTTCTTCGGCCGATCCTGGAGCTTGAGAAGAGAGGTGAGCCGATCAGCGCGGCTATCGGAGATGCCGCTTGGGAACTGGGCTTGGCGAAAAGCCACACATGGTCGCTCTACCGACGTCTGAGAGAGAACGATGCACGTGCCACGGCGTTGGAGTTGGACCGTCGCGGGCCGAAACCGGGATCGAAACGGATTGCTGAAGACGTCGAAATCATCATCGATGAGAGCCTGCGAAGATACTATCTGGTCCGCGAGCGCTCGAGCTTTCTTCGCATCTGGCGCGAGATCCGTGCCGAATGCGAGGCGAAGGGGTTTCAGCCCCCGACCCGGAGAACGGTCAAGGCACGTCTAGACGCTATGGATAAGCGAGAGGTCTTCCGGAAACGGCGCGGAGCAGAGGCGGCTGACAAGGTCTTTGCCGCGCGTCCTGGCCGACTTGAAGTTTCAGCCCCGCTGGAAGTCGTTCAGATCGATCATACAACTTCGGACATCACGTTGGTCGATCACGTCAATCGACGGCCGCTTGCGCGCCCCTATCTGACGGTGGCCATCGACGTCGCGAGCCGGATCGTTCTCGGGGTCCATGTCACTTTCGATGAGCCATCTGTCTTGTCGATCGCCTTGTGTCTCGATCACTGTGTGCGCCGGAAATCGGTGCACGTCCCTGGAACACTGGAAGAGGTGATTTGGCCGACGGCCGGCATTCCTAAGGCGATCCACGTCGACAATGCGCAGGAGTTCCACAGTGACGCCTTTAGAATGGCCTGCGAAGATTGGGGCATTACTGTCGAGTATCGTCCGCTTGGCGGCAAACACTATGGCGGTCATGTCGAACGGCTGATCGGAACGACCATGGGTGCCGTTCATGTGCTGCCCGGGACTACGCATTCCTCAATCGTCGAGAAGGGCGACTATGACAGTGAGAAGCATGCGGCCCTGACACTGATCGAGTTTGAGGATTGGCTTCATCTGGAAATCTGCCGATACCACAATACGGTTCACGAAGCTCTCGGACGAACGCCGCTTGCGGCATGGGCGGACATGGGCGGGGATACTGCGGGACGGCAGGTCGTCGACATAGAAGCCTTTCGGACAAGCTTCCTGCCATTCGAGTGGCGCCAGCTCGGACGCACTGGGATCACGCTTTTCGGGGTCAATTACTGGAGTGATGCCTTCGCGTCGTTGGTCGGACGCGGGCAGGGTAAGGTACAGGTGAAATACGATCCGCGAGACTTGTCGCAGATCTGGGTCATCACCGATGATGGCCGCGTGATCTCGGCCCGGTACCGGGATCTCAGCCACCCGCGTATATCGCTTTGGGAAAGTCGGCGGGCGCGGAAAGAATGGCATGATAAACATGGTGGCCGGATCAACGAGCGGGTCCTATTCCAATTGATTGACGCGCAGCGGCGGCTGGCTGAGGCAGCGCGCCAAAAGACGCGGACTGCCCGGTTGGAAGACGAAAGAGGTGCTCGGCTTCCCCGGCACCAACCGCGCCGCGATCCATCGCGCGAAATGTTCGCGATTGATACAGGCAACCCTGATCTGCCAACCTATGAGATTGATGAGTTTAATGACCCCAGAAGAAAGAATTGACCGTATCCGCGGCGATCATTGGATCGCGTTCGACCGTGCCACGATTGTTCTCAACCGATTGACCTCCCTTATGGAAATGCCGCAACAGAGCCGGATGCCTGGCCTGATGGTCTATGGTAGCTCCGGCATCGGTAAGACGATGATCGCCAAACGCATGGCCAGCAAGTATCCGACGCAGTACAATGCCGAACTGGGCGTCACGAAGACACCCATCCTGCTGGTTCAGGCGCCGCCCGCGCCGGATGAGCGCCGGTTCTATCAACACATCCTGTCGACGATCGGGGCGCCGATGTGGGGGCGTCACACGGTGTCCGAGCTTGAGGTGCGCGCGCTAAGCCATCTTCGGGACATGGACCTGAAGATGCTGATGATCGACGAAGTGCATAACCTGCTTGCCGGCAGTTACCGGGAGCAACGACGGTTCCTGAACATGCTACGGTTTCTGTCCAACGATCTCTGCGCGTCGCTTGTCGTTTTCGGTGTCAACGAGGCCCTCGAGGCCGTCCGCGGTGACGACCAACTGGCCCGTCGGCTGGACGAACACTACCTGCCGCTCTGGGAAGACGACGTAGAGTTCTCCCGTCTGATCCAGACGTTGATCGCCGCGATGGCGCTCGAACAGCGGTCTGGCCTGACGGTCGCGTCGCTTCGGACGATCCTGAAGGTGACCGGCGGTGTCACATCGCGCGTGTTCATCATGATCAAGTCTTTGGCCATAGAAGCGATCGAGACAGGTGAGGAGCGGATCACCGACGAGGCGGTTCAGTCCTGGCAGCCGGTCTGGGCAAAGCATGCCTGGAACATCCCTCGCCAACCCGCCGCAGCATTCGGGTGACCGTCAGACCGCTACCGTTTCGACCGCCGCCTGCACGCGATGAGCTTCTGTCCAGCTGGATCGGGCGATTGGCGAAGGCCAATCACTGCTCCGCTGAAGAACTTTGCGGCTATCTTGGTTTGGGGCAGGGCAGGGTGCCGGAGCGTATCAACGATCTCGGACAGGTAGACTGGGCCCGCCTCTGCTCGGCAGTTCAACTGACCCGGCATGAGATTGCGGCCATGACCCTTCCGGATGCGACGCAACACGGCGTACAATACGTGTCGTGGCATGACTTCCAGTATTGTCCGAGGTGTGTTGAGAAAATACCCGATCTGGTGCTTCGCCATTGGCGCTTGGCGTGGTCGATTACCTGCGAAACTTGCGGTCAGGCTCTGGCAACCAATTATCCAGCCAAAGATGTGTCAGGCAGACTTCGTGCTCGAGCTTTGTGCGGCGTGGAAGCCCTAAAGACGGCTGTCGCCACGAACAATCGCGCGCGGTTGCGCCGGGTGGATTTGACCATGCATCTCATGGCAGTTCTGGAGATCGGGAACCTGAGGGCGCTCACATCGGGGAACGAGCGCGAAAGGTTAATGGCGCTTGCCGCAGTTGGTGTTAGCGTGACTCGTCCCGTTTTGGGTGCTGCCATCATTCTACGTGGAAACGAACGGATGGTCTTTGAGTTGCGCCGCGCCTTTCCTCAACATCGTCGGGTGATTGAGCAGGCCCGTGGGTTGTCGCAGGACCTTGGCCAGCGGTTTCCTGGGCGGCGGAAAACAGAGCATCCGACCAGGAAGACGCATGGAACGAGCCCCCCAAGTGCATCCGTGAGCGCTCTGCAGGCAGCTCGTCAGGCCATATCCGAACTTGGCGCCGGCGCAAACCGTGAAGCGCTTCTGACCCGCGCCGATGCAATCTGGAAAAGCTCAGATGGTGTCAAATCCTGAGGCGTGAAGCCTGTGGAAATATTGTAATTAAGGGTACAAAAACGCCCCAAAATGAGCTGAATCCGCAGAATCTGATTAAATAGGGTACAGTGACAATATCTTCGGCAAGGAGATTAGTCGCGATCTGATCGGGCGGCTGCATGCACGCAACCTGATCGGGACTGGGCCAAGGTCGCCCCGGCGAGGGGCCCCCTATACCTTCGTCACCACCGAGCAGTTCCTTGTTGCCTTCGGGTTGGAGAGCCTTCGCGATCTTCCCGATCGGGAACAGTTGGAGGATGCTGGGGTTGTGGAGGTGTGATGAGGCCAACAGTTATCCGTGATGACGCTCCGGTCGAGTTGGCAATTCTCCAAGGCTCAGTTTCTCCTTCGCACCTCGAAATGTTGGGCAAACTCTTCCTTTGTCATCGGCTCGATGCTGAATGCGTCTCGCAGTGAGTTCCACGTCCTGTGAAGAAGTTGCATGCGCCGCTCATCTGGCCAATCGCGCTCCGTTTCGTCGACCAAGAGACCGCTCTTACGGGATCTCGCGGGCACGTAGCCGGATTGCATCGGCCAGACCGCGTCCGACATGCCATCGATCCCCATGACGATCCGTCTTCGCTTCGACGCGCCCAATGCGTCAAGGCAGGCCATACCGCTTGCCAATCCCCTGATCCAATTGGAGAACAGATGTCCGTAAGAGATGTGTTTCTGGCCCTTGTGCTCGGTGAACGCCACACCGTCTGACATCCACATTTCGCCGCTGTCTTCGAGGTATGCCGCAAGGTTTCGTGAACGGCAGGTTCCATCCTCTTCCCGGCCCGCGACCCAGTACGTCACGAACCCGAACGGGCACGATCCGAAATTTCCGCCGCTTCCTGCCCCTGTGGGAGCCCGGAGACGCGCGCTGTCTGGCAATTGCTCCAGCGCAGTGATCGATGGACGGCCGTTGGGAAAGCCTGCGGGGATGATCCTGAGCCAGGCTCGCGATAAGTCCAAAGGCCTTACACGAGCAACTTCACCGAAGCCGTCGGAATGTGTCACGGGCCATTCCGCTTTCCATAGGCCCGGCGAATGAGGGTCGCCATCGACGCCCAGAATAGGTTCGGCGGCGGACCTAGCGTCGCGGACCAGATCAATATTGACCCGGACGGCTTCGGCCAGTTGCTTGATGAGGGCTTCCCGAACCGTTTTCCGTTCCGCCTTTGTCGCCTCCGCAGCTAAAGTGTAGGTCAGTATTCGGCGGTGCCGGATATCGAAGGGTAGATTCTCAACGGTGTCACCGTTCGCCGTATTCAAGACAGCAATGATCCTTTCAAACCCTATGGCACTCATCGCGTAGCCGAGCTCGACCATGACGTTCGGATTCGGTAGTGCTTTTCCGCCAGCAGACATAGCGATAGGCGTGACGTCGGCGACCATTACGGCGCTTCTGGATATCTTCTCCAAGATCGTCTGGCTGATGTCTGCCATTCCGGCGGTTGCTTTCGTTTCGTGATCCAGGGCCACTCTCTCGACATCTTCGACATCGAGAGTTTCACTGACTCGGTCGACAGCGATGGCTAGAGCATCTCGTATGAAATCCCGATTCAGTCTTGCGGGCAGGTCATTCTGCCATGACCAAAACACGGTGTCGGTCATCGCCAGATGCCCTCAAGTTCCTCTGCCTGTCTGTGCCGTCTTTCGGCTTCAAGTCGGTCGAGATTGGCTAGCTTCCAGCGAACGGCGGGCAGGTTGGCCGCGTCCGTGAGGCCAGAAAGATTCCAGTCAATTTCGCCTCTTTCCACACCAACAAGAAAGGCGCGGTGCTCGTCCGGCATCTGCGCAACTATTGCTTCAATCATCTCTTCACGGGTTGCGACCAGCTCTTCCAGTTCGACCAACTCCGTGGTCATGCCTAAGAAGTTCTCCTCGAAATCCGAGCGAATGTCCTTTCGGGTCGGAGCGAGAACTTCGATAGCCGGCCGGTTATGGCTCACGATGTAGGCCAAGAACGCTTTTCGCAATGACGTCGAGATTCCTTCCTTCCTCAGGAGATCCCGCACGTCGAAGAGGTCGCGGGGGTGTTGGCGATCAAGTGCGGCGACGATCTTGCCCGCGTAGAGATCGTCAAAAGAAACTACTTGGGTTTCTGCGTAGCCGAACTGGTCTTCGACCGACGGCGCAACCTGCATGACTCTGGGTTCGAACACGCAACCGCGGGCTACAGGTGTCACTTCGACCTTGATCTGAGTTTCCGGTGTCCGGACGACCAGACGGGTGACGATCCCTTCCTTGTGCAGCCGACTGGGAACGACCTTGGTTTGAGGCACGGCTTCCGAGATGGATTTCGATATCCGGTCTAACGCGGCGTCTATGTCGGCGAGGGATTCTTCCCGGGCTTTCACGGGTAGGTAAGTCAGGTCGATATCGACGGACAGGCGTGGCAGGTCTCGGACGAACAAATTTATCGCAGTCCCGCCCTTCAGCGCGAACACGTTTTCTTCAGCCACTGAGGGGAGGACCCGGATCAAAAGATCGACTTGCTGTCGGAACCGTTCATCAGTTGCCATCAAGATTCTCCGGCACAGTTATTTGGTATTTGGCGTCCAACTTGCCTCCTTTTGCAATCACCCGCTTGCCACTGCCGATGTTGATTGCATCGAGATCGAGTCGTTTGAACCAGGCGTGATCGTTCCGCTCGGCGAACCACAGAAAGAGTCGGTTGACCTTCACGCTGCCGCAGTTTTCGAGTGACGTCTGGAGTTGCCTGGGGCTGAGGTTTGAAAGTCCGGTGAACAGTTCTGCAGCGTGCTCGAAGGACTGGTGTGTCGGGATCTCGTCCAGAAATTCCAGAATGGCTCGCTCCGGACGGGAGATCACCATCGGCCAGGATCTGTCACCCCAGACATGGAGTCTCAACCCACCGTCGGGGTTGTCCAATGTCTCGACATTGCCTGTCGACGAAATTGGTGGGAGGTCTTGGATCGCCTTGAAGATCGCCTCCGACTTGAACAGCTTTTTCGCATTTCGCGTCTGGAAATCGATCTCGGGGTCGATTTCGTTGAGCCATTTGGACAGGGGGGCTTCCGTGTAGAGGTGAACCTTTCTCCGCTTTCCCATGGTTACGTAGTGACCGTAGCCTTGAAGTTCGAGTGCGCTGAGGCCCCCGACGATGACCGGAATTCGCATGAGTGATTGCAGCGAGATGATCAGGTGTTGCCATCGCGTTTCGGCACCGGGCCGCTTATAGATCCCTCGTGCGGGCTGCTCCAACCAACCGTTCGCGACGTATTTGCTTCGCAGTGCGCTCGAGTAACCTGCCTCGTCCAACCATCGCGAGCTGGCGACCAAACCTTCTGGAAGGAGGCGCTGCAACGAGTTGAGCTTTTGTCCTCTTTGCACACTCATGGTTTGCTTTCAGGCCTCTTCGTAAACTCAAGCTGGTTTGATGTATGCTGTATTTAGTAACTTAAGGTGCGCAAAAATGGAATATGTCAAACCAAAAAGCATAGCTGAAGCACGAATGTGAACAACAGCGCCCACCATAATTACATATTTATAATGGGTTAGACGCGGCGGCGCGACAGTTGGTAATCCACACCCGTCATCCGAAACCGCCACTTCAGCATCTCCGGACTGACGAGATGTTCCTCGCAAGCGTCGCGATCTGACATGCGCCGACGACGAATAGACAGAAGGGCGGGCCGGGGCAGCAGCAAGGCTCCGGCCAGCCAGTCGGCTTCGTCTTCTTGGTCTTGATCGAAATTACCTGGAACAAGAGAGCCGTCCTCCAGGATGCAGGCTTTTGCAAGTTCGTGACCCAAGATGATGTGCGCCAGCTCGTGCATCACCACGTTGTTGCGGCGACCTTTAGAGGAGACCGGTTTGTGGACGACAAGATGGGCCGCGCCTAATCTCATCGTGAGGGCGGACCACGATTGATCGGTCTCGTCGCTCAGAACCGACCTGGCGCTTTCCGATATCCCATCGACGTCATCGGTAGACCAAACGGTGACTCGAAGCTCCTCCGCCAAACGGTCGGCAGACAGCGCATCATGATCCAACAGACCGAACTGTTTTCGAAACTCGACCGATCGCCGCTCACATTGAGATTTGAACCCTCGTCTGAATGCCACTTAGTGTCCTCGAGCCTCGACGTCTTGTTCGAATTGTCGCGAGGCCTGGGTGATGAGTTCTGCCAGTGCGAGAGCGGTTGCTTGCGGGACGGCTTTCCTGTTCTTGAATGCGATTTGAAGGTCTCCAACGCCGGTGAACTTCGAAGGCTCCTCCCCCAACCATTCGCTGAGTTTGTTGAGCGTGCCCACGTCTGGGACATGCCCTTTCTCGATCCTCGTGAGTGTCGTTGGACTGATCCCGATCTCCTTCGCGGCAGCCCTAACCCCCATGTTTCCCCGTCGCCTTAAGACTAGTGGGGCGAGTTCGTTGATATTCATATGCCCTCCTTAGTGTTTCTTAGACTGGTATTAGTGGTGCGAAGACTGTTTACTTTGTCCGGCTTCTGACCTATACCAGTCTGTGAAACACTTGAATCATGCCGCAGGGCCGGGGTCAACAGTTTCGAATCGAGGCGAGCTAGGAAAATAAGGAGAATTCGATGTCAAAGCGTATTCATGTGGTCCCCCACGGGGATGGTTGGGCTGCACGCCGTGAGGGCGCTACCCGGGTCGGATCCACGCATGCGACTCAGGCAGAGGCGACCGCAGCCGCACGCACCACGGCGATCCGAGAGCGAGGCGAGGTCGTCATCCATCGGCCCAATGGCCAGATCCGAGATGCAAACTCCTATGGGAATGATCCCTATCCGCCGAAAGGCTAGGCTCCAGCATGGGGCTGGAGGTCAAAAAACGGCCCAATCTGCTCGGGCAAAAATATTAGGACAGTGAAATGCAGGCTCTGGTGAACTTCTTTCCGCTCGGCAACGCCGATACCGCCCGCCTCGACCTTGCTGATGGGCGCAAGATCCTGATCGACTTCGCCGCAATGCGTTGCGACGACGATGAAGATGACAAGCGTTGCGACTTGCCGGCGACACTCCGCCGCGACTTGCATAAAGCGGACCGCGACTACTTCGATGCAGTTTGCATCACTCACACTGACACCGATCACTGTAAAGGTTTCGGTGACTTCTTCTGGCTCGATCATGCTGCGCTCTACCAAGGCAAGGGTCGCGTAAAGATCAGGGAACTCTGGGTACCTGCAGCGGCAATCCTGGAAGAGAACTTGAAGGATGATGCGCGATTGGTCCGTGCGGAGGCACGGTACCGTTTGCGTCAGGGCAAGGGTATTCGAGTGTTCTCTCGCCCCGATCGGCTAAAGGCCTGGATGGAGGCGGAAGGCATCGACTTTGAAAGCCGCAAGCACTTGATTGTGGATGCTGGCAAACTCGTGCCTGGGTACGCACTGACTGGACCAGAGAAGGTAGAGTTTTTTGTGCACTGCCCGTTCGGCTGGCGACAGGATGAAAACACTGTCGTCGATCGCAACGAAGATTCGATCGTTATGCAGGCCACCTTTGTCGAGGGCGGCCAGAAGACGAGGCTGCTTCTCGCCTCAGACGTCAATTACGAGACGCTGGCTGCGATCGTCCAAGTCAGCCGGAAGCACGGCAATGAGGACAGGCTCGCTTGGGATCTGATGAAGCTGCCGCACCATTGCTCCTACAAGTCGTTGGGGCCGGAGCGTGGCTCGAACGAGACTGTCCCTGACCCCGACGTCAAGTGGCTGTTCGAGGATCAGCGCCAACCCGGCAGCGACATCATCTCTCCGTCCTGGCCGATCCCCGTCAAAGGGTCGAAGGCCGACGACGACGTCCAGCCCCCGCACCGGCAGGCTGCAAACTATCACCGTCGCATCACTGTGGCGCACGACGGCGAATTCATCGTGACGATGGAGCACCCGTCGAAGAGTGATCCTAAGCCCTTCGCATACAAGATCACGGCATTTGGTTTCGCCCTTGCGCTTGCTGCGCCGATGGTTGCTGGAACCGCCGCGGCGGCGTCACCCAGGGCTGGTTAATGGACGTCGAAGCCTGGCTCACGGCATCCTTCGACGAAGTGATCGAGGTCGATGACCTCACCTCTTCGGCAGCGGCATCGTTTGCACGGTTTGTCGACCGGCATGCCGCCGAGCTCGCTGCCGTCGTCGCACTACGCAGGGGAGGGGCCGGTGAGCTTGTAGAACTCACCTTCAGGACCGGCATGCCGCAGCAGAGCGTCGTGCCAATCCGGCGCACAGAACGAATTGGCGTTCGCTTCGCTGGCGGCGATTCGATGCCATTCGTCTACGTGTTGCGGAGCGATTTCCCCGACACCGCCCACCAAAACCTCACTGCCGAAGGATCACCCCGCGCGATCTGTATCGATGACCGAAGTTGGGCGGAAGCGCGCCTCACATGGACACCGGCCGAGCTTGTCCAGCGTATCCTTGCCTGGTTTCGGCGAGCTGCCGAGGGCGCATTGCATGACGCCCGGCAGCCGGTCGACCCGCTCATGTTCGGGACCGGCTACAACATCATCATGTCCCGTGCGTTGATCGATAACGCCAACACACAGGATCTCGTCGCTGTCCCTGACGACACGGGCACGCTGATGCGCGTGATCCCGCTTTCCCAGCTGCAGGGGCGCACACTGGCTTTGCCGTTGACGGTAGCCGCATATCGAGTGCCTCCGGCGCAGATGGTGCGGCTTTCGTTCGCGCCAGGTAACCTTGGCAGCCTTGCCGACTTGCTCACAGCACGTGGGATCGATCTATTTGCCGACCTGCGTACGCGCCTCGCTGAATGGTTGAACGACGCGCGCACTAATGCGGCGCGGATCAATTTCTGCCTAGCCGTGGTCGTCGAGATGCCGATTACCTCACCAGACGGAACACAACAGGGCACAGATTTTCGGGCCTTCGTCACTGCTGAGAAGGTTGGTGACATCGCGGTCGCGCTCGGAATTGCTCACAGGGTCGAAAGCAAGGATCAGGGCGGAGCCGCCGGCTTCGTTACCGCTTTGGCCGCCGGAGCTGTGGATGAAGCTGCGCTGATAGCGATGGCCGTGCTGCCGGTCGAAGTCCACGCAACCTTTGACCGAGACCTTGCGACCCGGCTTGCGGGCCGCATCATCCCGGATGAACGCAAGGCCGTGATCGTCGGAGGGGGCGCGATCGGTGCCCATGTCGCCCCTTGTCTTGCCCGAGAGGGGCGTTTTCGCTGGACCGTGATAGACGATGACGTCCTGCTTCCACACAACCTTGCTCGTCATATCGGCTTCGGCGGCGACGTCACTAGGCGCAAATCTGAATTGCTCGCCGGGGCATTGGCGAACATTCTTGACGATGAAGATTCTGTGGCTACAGCGATAACCGCCCAGGTAGGGGTTGAAGGGCAGCGAAATGACGACGTTGATGCTGCGCTCGATAGCGCCGACATTATCGTGGATGCATCCGCTTCTTTGCTGGCGGAGCGCTTCCTCTCTGACCATGAATCCAAGGCTCGGCGGTTCAGCATCTTTTTTAGCCCGGCGGGGGATGCCGCCGTTCTGCTGGCCGAACCGATCGATCGCAGCGTCACGCTACGCGATCTGGAAGCGCAGTATCTGAGGCATGTCGTCCGGGAGGAGGCTCTCTCGGGTCATTTGGAAACCCCGGTGCGGACTTTCGCCTATACCGGCGCTTGCCGTGCCATCACAAACCTGATCCCGGAGTCGCGTGTCATGGCCCTAAGTGGGCTGGTTGCGGAAGGTCTGGGACGGGCCGCCGACGCTGATGAAGGGATCATCCGGATCTGGTCGCTTGGTACAGAGGGTCAAGTCAGGAGCTTCTCCTATCCTGCGGAGGATGTGCGTCGCTTCGATATTGACGGCTGGCAGGTATCACTCGATGCTGGACTCCGCTCACGCATCACGGCCATGCGCCATGAATGCCTGCCGAAAGAGACGGGAGGTATCCTGCTCGGGGTCGTCGACATTCCTGCCCGGAAAATACACCTTGCCGATGCCGCCAAAGCACCTGTTGACAGCACCGGATCGCCAACCGGCTTCGTTCGCGGCACCGACGGCGTCCAACAGATGATCGACCGATCTATGGCTGAGACACACGGACAGCTGCGCTACGTCGGTGAGTGGCATTCACATCCGCCACTGGTCGGGGTGATGCCGAGCGTTACCGACCTGTCCCAGATCAATTGGCTCGCCACCATATTTGACATGGATACCTTGCCCGGGCTGATGTTGATTGCCGGGGAGGCCGAACTCGCTGTCGTATTCATGCGCCATAGTGAAGACTCTTCTCCGCTAGCCGAAGGGTCGGTCCGATGAGTAAGCCCGTCATTGGCCTCTCGCTTTCGGGCGGCGGATCCCGCGCCATCGCCTTCCATCTAGGATGTCTGCGCGCCTTGCATGATCTGGGAATTCTTGGCGAAGTTCGGGTCATCTCCACCGTATCGGGGGGAAGCGTCATTGGCGCACTTTATGCGGCCAATGACGAACCGTTTCCGGTCTTCGAGACGAAAGTGCGTTCGTTGCTTGCCTCCGGCTTGGTGCGCCCGGCCTTGCGCAAGGTGTTCACGACCACCGAAGGCCTGCGCGCGATCTACTGTGCTACCCTTCTTAGGGTGATCAACCTCGCAATCTTGGCGATCGCGACCGGACCGCGCCTCCTTTCGCTGATGCTGCCACCGACCGCACGTACACGCTGGAGCTTCGACAAGTTACGCGCACCGCTGCCGCGTTTCGCGAGCAGGACGACGATCCTACGTAGGGTTTTGGACGAAGATGTCTTTCACGGACTTAAGTTGCGGGAATTGCCCGCGACGCGCCCACTTCTGATTATCAACGCTGCGGATTTGCGCACAGGTTCGGCGTTCTATTTTTCGCGAGAGAAGTCCGGATCGTGGCGTCTCGGGGAACTTGCCGGTTCACAGACGACTCTTGCGCACGCAGTCATAGCCTCCGCAGCATATCCGCTATTTCTGCCGGCGCTTGATGAACGTCTCGCTTTCAACAAACCTGACGGATCGCGGCGCGAGGAGCACGTCACCCTGACCGACGGCGGGGTATACGACAACTTGGGCCTTGCGCCGCTTTGGCCTGATCGGGACTCCTCGGTGAGCCTGAACGTTTCTGGCGTGGACACGATCATAAGTTGCCGCGCGGGTTACGGTTTGCGATTTGATCCGCCCAGCCAATTCTTCATGGCGCGGCTTACAAGCACGTTCACTTGCATCTTTGACAGGGCTCAGAATGCTGCTGTGAAGCGCCTGTTCGATTTAAAGTCATCTGGACAGATTAAGAGGTTTGCCATGCCCTTTCTTGGGCAGGATGACTCCCGCCTCGCCGTTCCGCCATCGGATCTTGTGTCACGAGAAGATGCACATGGATATCCTACCGACTTCTCTGCCATGCCGGACGAGTGGATCAGGAAACTCAGCAAGCGTGGCGAACAGTTGACATACGCTTTGATTGCCGAACACATGCCCGATCTGGTTTCTGAATTGCAGCAGAGCGAAAGCTGTTCCTAGAACAGGCATGGCAAAAACCTCCTTTGTCGTCACTGGAAAAGCTGCGAGCGTTAGTGCCGCTTGCCTTCGGAATTCTCGGAAATTTGCGCCAGTTTGGTCCTTGTAACAGAGGATGACAATTGTGCCTCAGAAGTCCTGTTGTTTGATCTTGGCACCTCCTGCCCTTTGGTCAGGACCGCGCCCTACTCGTCGGCTGCGCGCAGCCGACCTCCCCGAGCTGATACGCTGCCTCTCCCTGCGACGTGCTGCTGGCCGAGCAGTCTCCTCCAGAGCCAGCCCGACCAGCCGTCGCATGGTCGTGGCAACGCTTCATCTCGGCCGTTCCGGTTACGGTCTCTGGGGCGGGCGCGTGACAACAGTGAACTCGTACCTCGCGTCTTGGTCGGTGTTATTTCTTGCATTGCTGGACATGCTGTCCCGCCCCGTCATCATGGGCCGCAAACGACGTCCGACGACCGCCGGATTGTATTGGCCGCAGCTGGCACAAGGCCGGTGGTCGTCGTGACGCGCAAATCGTAATACTTCGGTCTGCCGTGGAGGGTCCTTTCGAAATCCGGGTGAGCTGAGCAGGCTGTAGAGGCTTCGACGGCATCCCTACTGCTCTTCCAGACAACACACATCGCCTTGCCACGGAAACCAGCCGTTGCGGCACGTGAGCCAGGGTCAGGCAAAGCTCTGACTCGCCCGGGTCCGGATCGGTGCAAGAAGACAGAGAAGACACCGACCCCCGCAGCCTCTCTGTTTGCAGTTCACCCACCTTCCTTCGCGGCCACCGCACTTCTCCGGGTGTCTGAGTTGCATGACAAGCTGGTCGCAGCTGTCGTCCCGTCCACAAAGGTTGTCGCCGATCTTTTTCCCCTGTCCCTGCGGGCCATTCCTCGCGCACCAAAAAGACCGGCACCTGCCCCTCTCCGCTTTCGCTTCGCCTTCGGTGTGGCCGGGCCTTGGCCAGCTGCAAGGTGACCATCATTGCAACGCAAACAAGGAGAAGAGCAATGACCACAAACTGCATCAAATTCACCAGCGCCGACATCGAAACCGCCAAGGGCACAGGCTCCATCTCGACCCTGACCTTCGACCTCGACATCACGGTCGAACCCGTCGCGAGCGCGAACCCGATGGCCCCCACGCACCGCGTCCTCGGCCGCTCTCCGCGTGGCAAGCTGGTCGAGTGCGGCGGCATCTGGAAGAAGCAGAACAAGGAGACCGGCGCCGACTACTACACGCTGACCATCCGCGACCACGGCTTCAACGCCAACCTCGGCAAGGCCGCGAACCAGGACGATCCGTCCCTGCAGGCCGTCATCCCCTGGGGTCCCAAAGACGCCGCCTAAGCCAACGGCCAGACCGCTCCGGCGGTCTGGCTTTTTCTCGTTCTGAGGAATGGCAGCAGTTCGGGTCCAAAACCCGTGTCCGAAGGATGCGTCATATTTCGGACAACGTCGCCGTGGCGGGTAGGAAGCTGGATAGGTCGCAGATGCGGCTCCGATCGCCCAGTTCAGTGACAGTGTGGATCGCGCGAACCCGAGGCGGAACCGAATGTCCGCAGGGAGAACTGGCAGCCAGCTGAGCGAGGCAAGCGAACTCCTTCTCTCATTCGAGCAACCCGCGCCCGGGTCGTGTTGGCGAAGCTGCCAGGGCAGCGAACTCACCCTTTGCCGCGAGGGTGTAAACCGCAGACAAACGTCATGTGTCCGGGGGGCAACGTCTCACGTCAGGGTCACTGCCGCGCGCCTTTCTGTCGACTTGTTGGCCCATCAGATCGCTAGCCCGGGGTCGAGCGGCCGGCAACGCCGGTGGCAGGTTTCTGGACGGCTGCGCCTTGAGCGCTGCGGGGCATCGCTCACAACAAACCCGTCACCGGCGTGCTCCATTTCATTCCGCCCCGTGCCGGGTGCAGCCCGCTCTCATGCCCCCGGTCTTTTCCACGATCCGTCCAACGACGATCAACGGAAAGGATCACACCATGACACTCGAACAATCCATCGACCTCGCCGAACTGCAAGCCGACATGGCCTTCGAGGCCTACCTCGCCGCCTTTGATGAAGACGCCCATCCCGAGACCCTCGACAGCCTCGAGACCGAGGCGCTGATCGCCCGCAGCCGCTACGACGATCTGCACAATCAGGGACAGGGTCACTGACCCAGACACCCCTGCGGGTCTTCGGATCCGCAGGGGTCTGACGCCGTCTCTCTGAAGCTTCGTGACGCCCTCACAGGGTGTTACCCGCGCTATCTCGCGCGGGCCGTCTTCGTGTTCCTGGCGCCCGATCCGTGGCTGGTTCGGGCGCTTGGACTGCTCGTCGTCGCGTGCGGCTCGAGCACAAGTTTCGGAAGCTTTTTCGACCTGGTTGTCCTGCATCGATGAGGGCGGGACTCGTTCCATGTCGCGCCGCTACGCGCGGTCTTGATGGCGTCCAATGTCAGCAAAAAGATACGACACGCAAAACGTAATATTGCACAATGTGATGTATTGAAGTATAAGCGAAGGAGATAAGGAAGACGTTGGCAGGATATGCCCAATGTTTGCACATTTTGTCCGAGGGGTCTGTCATGGGCGTTTCCCGCAAAGTTGAATGCTCCGCCGCACGCGAACGCGATTGCGGGCAATCGCTGCCTCGCGCGCGTCTGCGCATGCATCCTTTTCTGGGAAGCGGGAGAACGTCCTAGTGCCGAGGCCAGCGAAAAACCTGAAGCTTGAAGAGCGCATCGAAGTCGCGCGGCGCTTTGCAGCGGGCGAGAGCGCGAAGGAGCTGGCGGCGGCGTTTGGCATCTCTCCGCGCCATGTGAACCGGCTTGCGAAAGAAGAGGCGGGCGAGGGGATCGCGGTGCGCGAACCGAGCGAGACGGTGGCGTTCCGAGCCAGCCGAACCGACATCGACGCCTTCGATGCGGAGTGGCGCGAACGGGGCTATGCCAACCGGTCGCAGGCGCTCAATGCGGTGCTGCGCGGACGGTGCGGATTCCTCGATGTGCCGCGCGATCTGGTCGTGGAATTCTGCGCCGCATGGCGTCGGGCTAAGGATGTCAGCGACGCCGGACTGGCCCTCGCCAAGGCGGTCCATCGTGGTCGGCTCGTGGTCTCGGAGGCGGATCGCGCGGTGCTGATCGAGCTGCTCGATCTGGCGCAGTCCATGAGCCGTGAGATGGGCCGGATGAAGGATGCGGCGCAGGCGCTGCGTCATCAGGAGTGGCCGCAAAAGGAAGAAGGGCAGGGGGCGGATGGCGCGGTTCTGGAGGGCACCCCGCGCACGATCGAACGCGGATTGAGGCTTGTCAGTAATGGCTGATCCCCTCGCCCTCTACACCTCGGTCATGGGGCGGCTCTGGGAGGATGAGCGCATCCGGGGCCAGGCCGCGGCGCGGATCGCCGCCCGGCTGGCAGGGCGTCGGCAGGGTCGCAGTTTCATACGCGTCGGATCCCTGTCGGCACGCAACGCGCTGAAGGCGGCGTCGGGTCAGAGCCGCGCGGCGGTCTTCAAGCGGATCCGGGCCGGAGGCTGCAAGACGCGTGCTTCGCTCGGGGCGCAGCTCTCCTACATCAATGACAAGGCGGTCTACACCTACTCGACGATGACCAACGCGCTGACCGATGCGGCGGTGCTTTCTGAGGAGCAGAAAGAGGACATCATCGAGGACTGGGCCGTGACCTGGCGCGGCTCGACCAAGCTCGGGTTTACCTCGCACATGCTGCTGTCCTTCCCGACCGACGTGACGGTCGACCAGGTGCGCGACATCGCCATGGACTGGACGGAGCATTTCTTCGAGAGCGGCGAATATGGCGATCAGTGGGACTATGTGCTCGCGGTCCATGACGACCGGGCGCACAAGCACACGCATATCATCCTGAACAATCGCGGCGTCGAGAAGGGCACCTGGTTTTCCTGCTGGGCCGAAGGCGTGATGTCGCCGCAGCTCATGCGCGAGAAGCAGGCGGAGATCGCGGAAGGCTATGGCGTCATGCTCGACGCCACCACCCGGCTCGAGCGCGGCATCTTCGAGAAGCCTGCAGGCATCGAGGAAATCTACCGCGCCAAGGAAGAGGCCCGCCTGCCGCGCGAGATTGTCATGACGGCCCAGGAATCCGCAATCGCGCAGGCACAGGTCGTGGGCTTCGCCAAGGACTACAGAAACCTCGCCGACCTGTTGGACCGGATGGACCAGCGCCACATGGCGCGCGCCGTGCGCGGCATGGCGGACGGGCTTGGTTCCGGCACGCCGTGGAACTTCACCGAAGGAGAGATAGACATGAAGGACATCAAGACCGTCGGTGACGCGATCGACTATTCAGAGCGCACGATCGAAGCGCTGAGGCTCAAGGCCGAAGAACTGGACCCGGCCGAGCGTGCCGCGTTCGAGGCCAAGGCCGCGCCGATCATCGCGGATCTCTCGCAGATGGTGCCCGACCCGGATTTGCGCGCGCGCTTCGGCAAGCAGCTTGAAGAACCCTATCCGCCGGGGGCGGGCAGCGAGGTGCTGATCGCGGCACTTCAGGCTGGCAATGATGAAGGGCTGCGTGACGTGCTCGAGCGCGCCGAAGAGGCAGGCATGGACAGCGAAGAGCTGGTGGCCCGGATCGCGGCGGGTGGCACGCGGAACTACGGCATGGCACAGGACTGGGTCGAGCGGGACATGAACGCGGTGCTGGCGAAGGATGGCCTCAGCGTTGAGACGGCCAATGACGACCAACTGGATGTCGCGCTCGAGAAGGTCGACGGGGTGATGGACGCGCTTATGGAACGCGCGAAGGAGATGGGCGTCGAGATCGGCCGGACCCTCGCGGACGAGGAGGAGGCGACCTTGCCTCTCATCGACGAGGACGACCGGACGCCCAATCCCTACCTGCAGGACCTCGCCGACATGTTGCGGGATGGCAAGCTCACCGAAGAACAGGAAGAGGTGCTCGAGCGGACCCTGCAATCCGAGCTTTTCAAGGAGCTGGGCGAAGAGGGCTTGGCCGAGCTACGCCGTGGCAACTACGAGGTGCTGGACGCGGCCCTGCCGAGCAAGCTCGACCAGATCACTGTCACGCAGGAGTTTCTGGAGATGACGTTTGAGGAGACCGGCGATCAGGTCTTCACCGACCGTGCCGCCGGGTTGCAGCAGGATAAGGCGACCGAGGTGGCGCGATTGCGCGGCCAGCAGGAGGCGCAGGAGTTGGGGCGTGATCTCGGTCGGGACCGCGGTCTCGATGACGAGATGGAATTCTAAAGGGGAGATAGCCACCATGACCAAGACACTTCCCCTCTGGGCTGCGCTTCTTTTCGGTGTGATCTGCGGCGCCGTCATCGGCACCATCGTCGCCGCCTTCTACCTGACCCTTGCCCTGAAAACCGGGTTCGGCAGTTTCGACATGCTGGCGCTCTGGAAGGCGAGCGCTGGCACCAGGCTGGCGCACCCCGACGCCTTCAAGGTGGGGTTCGGTGCCGTCGGCTTCGGGGCGATCGGTCTCGGCGCCCTGGCGCTGGCCTGGACCTGGAAGAAGGAGCGCGACGACTACGGTTCCGCCCATTGGCAGACCAAGGCGGAGCTGAAGAAGAACGACATGCTTCAGGCACCCGGCAAGGGCTTTGTCTGCGGCAAACTCGGCTCGCCGACCTCCAAGGCCGAGTTCATCTCTTCTACCACCATCCCGCATGTGATGATGGTGGCGCCGACCCGGGCCGGTAAGGGTGTGGGTTTCGTGATCCCAAACCTGCTGAGTTTCGCGGGCTCGGTCGTGGTGCTGGACGTGAAAGGCGAGAACTTCGAGAAGACCGCGCGGGTGCGGGCCCTCAACGGTGACGAGGTCTATCGCTTCAGCCCGTTTGATTGGGCCAATGCCACGCATCGCTACAATCCGCTCGCCAGAATCGCCAAGGCCCCGAGCTTCGCGCAGCGCTTCACCGAGGTCTCGATCCTGGCCGACCTCTTCCTCGACAAGGACAACAAGACGCTCGACACCTTCTCTGAGGCCGGCAAGTCGATCTTTGTCGCGGCCTGCCTTCTGGCGATCCAGCGCGGCACGCCGAACCTTGGCGAGGTGAACAAGATCGTTGCCGGGGGCGAGTACAAGAACGCCCAGTACAAGACCTATGCCGACGAGGCCGAGGAGGACATCCTGCGCGAGCTCTGGACCAACGCCGCTTCAGCCTCATCGCGGCTTCTGACCTCGAACATCCAGGCGCTTATGACCGCCGGTCTCAAGCAGTGGGACAACCCGGCGGTGCGCTCGGCCACCGAGGCGAGCGACTTCGATTTTTCGACCTTTCGGAAGACCCCGCAGTCGCTCTACATCGCGGTCTCTGAGGATCACATCGCGACGCTGGCGCCGCTCCTGCGCTTGATGTTCGCCGATCTCATCGCTTCGATCCGCCTGAACGAGCCCGGCCAGGGCGAGCCTTGGCCCGTCATGATGATGATCGACGAATTCCAGCAGATGGGGGCCATGCCCTATCTCGAACGGGCGATCCATTCGCTGGCGAGCTACGGCGGCCGCGTCGCGATGATTGCGCAGTCGCTGGCCTCGCTTGACCGGATCTACGGGCCCGAAGGCCGCGAGAGCCTCGAGAACGGGGCAGGGCTGAAGCTTTACATCACACCCCGCGACCAGCGGACCGTGAAGGAGGTCTCCGCCGCGGTCGGCAGCACCACCCGCGAGGCGGTCACCCGGATGTATGGCCGCAACAAGGGCTTCCTCGGCGCGACTTCGACCTCGGCTCGGCTGGAAGAGCGGCCGCTGCTATCCGAAACCGAGGCGCGACTGATGGACCCCGACGAGGTCATCATCCTCGCCTCACCCCAGCACCCGATCAAGGCGAGCCGGATCAAATACTACGATGATCCGTTCTTCAAGGCCATGTTGGCCCGCCAGGAGGGCAAGCCGTTTCCGTACCCGCCGAGCGTGCAGGGTGTGGGGCCTTGGGGAGGGGATGGTGGCGACGAGGTTGGCGCTAATGGACCCGAGAAAACAGCCGAACGCGCGCCTGTTCGGGATCGTTCGCAACGCCGCAAAGCACGCGCTATGAGCGTGATGGCGATGGAGGCCGGACGCGGGCAACCAGAGCCGGAGACGCTCGAGCGGGAAGCGGCGGTGCCGAAGGAATGGGAGGCGGTGTTGGATGCGCGGGAGGATTTCATTGAGGAGTTGTTGGGAGGGTGAGGGTGAATACGCTTTTGGATCGACCTGTTCGCGGCAGTCTAGTGTGTCAGTTCAGATGACGGATGGTGGCGATTCAACCATGATTTCAAAAATTTCGGCGATGTCGTTTGCAGCGCATGCTTAAGTTTTGATCGAGCGATTTCGCGCTGGGTCACGGATACTTCGGTGCGCTGGCAGAGATTGGACTCTTCGGCGCCTCAAAATGTTCTCCGGGGACGAGCAATTGATGATGACAGGTTCGCGGTCATGTCCGTGCAGTGCGGCCAAGGAGTTGACTTCGCTGCCGGATGGATCCGCCTACGCTGAGATTCTGAGCTATTATTCTGTGATGCGGGAGCAGGCGCGTTCGTGCCGATTAGGCAGCTCACTGAGCACAGCGCGACAGGTCTTGAGCGATACAAAAGAGAAGCGGGCATCGCGGGGACAAAGGTGCGGCAGCCTTGTCTCGTTTTCTGCTTGCATCGGTCGGGAGCCTTGGCAGCAACTTGGAAAGTTCACGCCTGATACGAGAAATATGTTGTTCTTGTTGTGAAAATTTGATGACCACGGATGTCTGTAGAGGCGGCGGCCGCGCCTCTCGCGGCCGCCGCGTACTGGCTCCGCTCAGGCGGCGGCCTTTCCGGCCGAGACGACCGGGAAGTCGATGTCGGTGGCGGCGACGTGGTTGAGGTAGTTGGTGAAGATGTTCGCCACCACGTTCGCAACCGCCTCGACGATGTCGGCCTCGGTCAGCCCTGAAGCCCGTGCGGCATCGAGGTCCGCGTCCACGACCATCCCCTTCGCGGCCACGATGGCGACCGCAAGCTTCAGGATCGCCGCCGTGCGCGGGTCATCAGCTCGTCCGGCGAGATGCGCCGTCACCGCCTCAGGGGCAACTTTCAGGCCGGCCGAGATCGCGGCGTGGGCCGAAGCGCAGTAGTCGCAGGCGTTCGCCCCGGCGACGGCCAGCGCGATCGCCTCGCGGGTGCGGGCGTCGAAGCCGCCGCGTCCGAGCGCTTCCCCAAGGCCGAGAAGCCCGGTCAGCACTGCGGGCTGGTTCGCGGCGACGCGGTAGAGGTTCGGCACCATGCCGATCTTGCCCTTGATGGCGGTGAAGAGTGCGGCGGCCTCGGGGGTGGCGGCGGCGTCGGAAATCTGGGTGATACGAGCCATTGGATAGGTCCTTTCGATATGCAGAGGGATCAGGCCGCGACCAACGCGGTTTCGGGTTTCGAGAGTCCGATGACCGCGACGACGGCGGCGCCGTTCAGCCAGTAGTAGGCGGCATCGAGCCCGGAAAAGCCGAGCGCGAAGGGCAGGATCAGGAAAAGCAGGCCAACCGCCAGATCGACGGCGAGGTGCAGCTTGTAGGGCAGCACGCGGATCACGCCGAGGTGGTGGTCGGTGAACACGGTCAGCAGTAACGCCGCGACGCCCACGACCGGCGAGATGGTGAGGGCGAGCGGATTGGAGGTGCCGAGCCCGAGCAGGAAGGGCAGGGCGATGAGGGCCAGCGCGACGGGGTAGTCGAGCCAGGCATGGATGGTCTTGGTGACGAAGCGCATGGCGCAGGGTCCTTTCGGTTGGGGATCAAACGACGAGCGACGCCGTCGCAACCTCCAACCTAATGGCAACACTGCGGACGATGAATTTCAGAAAGTCCGCAGTGTATTGCAGATCGTCCGAGAATCCGGACGAAGCTCTAAGCTGCCTCGTGACGCGCGAAGCCGGACTGACGGAAGGCGGCGGGCGACAGGCCGATCTCCTTCTTGAAGACCCGGCTGAAGGCCGATTCCGAGGCATAGCCCGAGACTTCCGCCGCTTCGGCCACCGTCAGCCCCCGCGCTGCGAGCGCCTCGCGCGCGATCTGCATCCGCCAGGAGGTGACATAGGCCATCGGCGTCACGCCGAGTCGGTCCGAGAACCGCTCGGCGAATCCCGTCCGCGACAGCCCCGCCTCGCGAGCGAGGCTTGCGACCGTCCAGTCGGCTGTCGGCGCACGGTGGAAGGCGGTCAGCGCCCTTGCAAGATGGGGGTCGGCAAAACCGGCCACGCCACAATCGGTCTCGTGCTCCGCCTCGATGTGGGCGCGGATCGCCTGGGCGAAGATCGCCTCGGACATCTTCAGCGCGATCAGATCGCCGCCAAGACGCGCGCGGCCGGCCTCGGCCCCGATCACCTTGAGCGTGGCTTCGAGCCAGGGACCCGCCTCCTCGCCATAGCCGCGCAGGTGGATAAACGGGGGCAGGCGGTCGAACAGCAGGTGCCTTGACCCTTCGGCCAGCGCGTAGTGCCCGCAGATCAGCTGGGTATCGCGCGGGCTTTCGTCGCCGCCCCAGACCAGCGTCCCGTGGCCAGGAAACCCCGACCGGGACAGCACGTCGTCCAGCGGCAAGGCCTCGTCGGGTCCGGTGTGACGGCAGCACAGAACATGGGCCGCTCCGTGCGGAATCACGATCAGGTCGCCCTGCGCCAGGTGCACGGGGACCGGCACCCCCGCGACACGCACCAGCGCCTCGCCCCGATGGGCAAAGTGGAAACGTGCCACGTCGCGGAAGGCGGGCACGCGGACGCCCCAAGGCTCCGTGAAGCTCGTGCGGAAGTAAAGCGTACCACGAAGCGAAAGGCGGGTGAGGATGTCACTGAGCAGGTCCAACATGGCCAAGAGTTTATCAGCAATTTCAGGCACGTCCAGCTCATAGGACGATCTCGCATGAATTCCGGACTTTCCGGCATTCAAACGCCGGATGATCTCGGGCAGATCGGTGACATTCAAACCACCAACCCGGAGACACTCCCATGAAGACCTTGACCCTTGCCATTGGATTCGCCCTCGCCACGACTGGCTTCGCCGCTCAGGCGGACGAGCCGATGAACGACCTCGAGATCGCCCACACGGCCTATACGGCGGGCGGGCTCGACATCCGCTACGCGCATCTGGCGCTGGCGGTTTCCGAGAACGAGGCGGTGCGCGAATTCGCCCAGACGATGATCCGCGACCACAGCGCCGTCAACGAGGCGGCGGGCGCGCTGATCGCCGAACTGCAGGTGACGCCGCAGGACAACGGGCTGTCGCAGGCGCTGGTCGAGGGTGCGGCCGCCAAGCGGGCCGAACTGATGGCCCTGACCGGCAATGCGTTCGATTGCGCCTATGCGGCCAACGAGCTCGGCTATCATCAGGTCGTCAACAAGACCGTCGCCGAAAGCTTCATCCCCGTCGTCACGGTGGAGCCGCTGAAGGCGCTGCTCGAGGACGCGCTGGTGACCTTCAAGGCGCACGAGCAGCACGCGGAGAACATGGTCGCGGGGCTGACGTGCGCGGGCTGACGCCCCTGACCCGGCGCGGGTTCGGCCGGGGGCTGGGCGCGGCCCTGTCCCTGGCCGGGCTGCCGGGGCTTGCGCGGGCCCATGACGGCACGCACGAGGTCGAGGTGCGCATCGCCAGCTTCGCCTTCGATCCGGCTAGCGTCGAAGTCCTTGTGGGCGACAGCATCACCTGGACGAACGCCGATCTTGCGCCGCACACCGCCACGGCCGAGGACGGAAGCTGGGATACCGGCACGCTGGAAAAGGGCGGCCGCGCACGCATCACGTTCGACGCGCCCGGCGACTATTCCTACTTCTGCGCCTATCACCCCCACATGAAAGGAACCGTCACCGTCCGGACCCGGTCCGGCGCCTGACGCACGCACGGGCCGCCCTCTGTTCCCCAGACACCCCCAGGGCGGCCTGCGCGCCATTTCCAGAGGCGAATAGAATGACACAGTCCATCACACTCGTCAGCCACGCGCTGTGCCCTTACGTCCAACGCATCGCCATCGCGCTTTCCGAAAAGGGTGTGGCGCACGAGCGCGTCACCGTCGATCTGGCGAACAAGCCCGGCTGGTTTCTGGCATTGTCACCGCTCGGGCGGACGCCGGTCCTGAAGGTCGGCGAGGCGGCGCTGTTTGAATCCGCCGCGATCCTCGAATTCCTCGAGGACACGCTGCCCCAGCCGCTGCATCCCGCCGACCCGGTCGAGCGCGCACGGCACCGCGCGTGGATCGGCTTCGCCTCGGAATGCCTGAACGACATCGCCGGGTTCTACACCGCCCCCGATTCCGGGACGCTCGAGCGAAAGGCCGCGGCGCTCCACGCCCGGTTCCGGGTGATGGAAGGCCAGCTTCGCCCCGGTCCCTGGTTCGCCGGAGAGCAATTCAGCCTGGTCGATGCGGTCTTCGCGCCGGTCTTCCGCTACTTCGACACCTTCGACCGGATTGCCGACTTCGGCGTCTTCGATGGGCTGTCGGGGATGGCCGAATGGCGTCGCGCATTGGCCGAGAGGCCTTCGGTGCGGAACGCGGTCACGGCGGAGTATCCCGAAAGGCTGGCCGACTTCCTGCGCCGCAGGGACAGCGCGCTGTCGCGGATGATGGAGCTGTCCTGCCTCACGCTCCGGCAAACGGCATGATCGGCGCCGTCCCCGCCCTCCGCTTCGCGCGGCTGACCGACGTGCCACTTGAGGACCTCGTCGCGCACATGTCGGATCCGCGTCTGCGCGCGCACATGCCATTGCTGACCGGCAACTGGGGCGAGGCGGAGGCGCGGGCCTTCGTGGCGGCCAAAGAGGCGGCTTGGGCGCGCGACGGTCTCGGCCACTGGGCCTTCCTGGCCGGAAAACGGTATGTCGGCTGGGGTGGCTTCCAGAAGGAAGACGCGGAATGGGACTTTGGCCTCGTGTTGCGGCCGCGGGATTTCGGGCTTGGCCAGCGGATCACGCATGCGGCGCTCGACTTCGCGCGCGCCGATCCGCGCATCCCCTTCGTCACCTTCCTCCTGCCGCCTTCGCGCCGCAACCTCGGTGCGCTGCACCGGATAGGGGCGCAGTCTGTCGGCCGGCAGGACCACTCCGGCGCGACATTCCTGAAATTTCGTCTCGACACACCGTTGATCAACCAGCGTTCACAAGGAGAGTTCCCATGACCACCATCGACGATCTCAGCCTCGGGGTTGCCGACGTGCCTGCGGCGCGCGCCTTCTATGGCCGCGTTCTGGACGTCCTCGGCATACGCTGCCTCGCGGAAGGAGACGGGTTCGCCGCCTTCGGACGTGACCGCGTAGCCTTTCTGCTCCTGACTCCCTTCAATGGAGGATTGGCCTCCGCGGGCAACGGCGCTCACGTCGCCTTCGCAGCGCCGGATCGCGAGGCGGTCGCAAAGGCCCATGCCGCCGGGCTCGACGCCGGGGCCAGTGACGAGGGCGCACCGGGAGAGCGTGCCGCCTATCCGATGCCCGGCGTCTTAGCCGCCTATCTGCGCGATCCCTGGGGCAACAAGATCGAACTGGTCCATGGCGGATTCAGCGCCTGATCACGGCCCGGCCGAGATCGAACGGCTGCGCACGCAAGTCGCCGCCTGCACGGCATGCGCGGCACTGCCCCTCGGGCCGCGTCCGATCGTTCAGATCGGTGCAGGCGCGCGCATTCTGATCGCGGGCCAGGCACCGGGGCGGCGGACGCATCTTGCTGGGCGCCCATTCGACGACGCTTCAGGGGTGCGGCTAAGACATTGGCTCGGCCTCGACGCGGCCACCTTTTGGGATCCTGCGAAGGTTGCCATCCTGCCTATGGGGTTTCGCTTTCCCGGAACCGGACCATCGGGTGACCTGCCTCCGCGCCCCGAATGCGCGCCCCGCTGGCGGCAGCCATTGCTCGACGCTCTTTCCAATGTGCGCCTCACCGTGGTGATCGGACGCCATGCGCAAGCATGGCACCTGCCTGAAACCATGAACCTGTCGCTTGGGAATGCGATGCGGGACTGGCGTACGCGCTGGCCCGAGGTGATCTTGCTGCCCCACCCAAGCCCGCGCAACGCAAGTTGGTTCCGGCGCAATGCCTGGTTCGAAGAAGACGTGCTGCCCATGCTCCAGACGCGCGTCGAAGAACTCCTCGGTGATCCGCCGACATGACGGGCGCAGGCGTCCGGTTGTAACGCAAGGGTCAAACGGGCCGTGCGCGACCAGGCGCGGGCGTGTGTCGACGGTGGCTGAGTCCCACGTGGCAGATCCCGGCGCAGTCACGAGCCTTCGAGCGTTTCCAGAACCGGGCATTCCGGGACATCCTCTCCAGAGCATTGAGCCGCCGTCACTGAGAGCACTTTCTCTATCCGCCTGAGGTCTGCGATCTTCCCCCGCACGTCCGCAAGGTGGCGCTCCGTCCGCTCCTTGACCTCGGCGCAGGTCGGCGCGGCACCGTCTTCGAGCCCCATCAGCCCGCGAATGTCCTCCATAGAAAACCCGAGTTCGCGGGCGCGCAGGATGAAGCGCAGGCGCGTGGCGTGTGCGGCGGAATAGATCCGGTAGCCGGCGTCGGTCCGGGGCGGATCGGGCAGCAGGCCGGTCTTCTCGTAATAGCGGATCGTCTCGATGTTGCAGCCGGTCGCCCGGGCCAGGTCGCCGCGTGTGAAGCCGCTCTCGCGCTCGTGATCGGTCATGGGCAAGTTTCCTCTTGAGCCTGTAGTTGCTACAGACCCTACACCTCTCCTCAATCACAGGCGAGAGGTGCGCGACATGGCGCTGACAGACGACAGAACGGACAGCACGGGCGCGGATCAACCGGCCCGAAAGGGCTGGCTCGCGGCGGGCGGGGTGCTCGGCGCCTTTCTCGCCTCGGCCTGCTGCATCGGGCCGCTGGTGTTGCTGACCCTCGGCATCTCGGGGGCCTGGATCGGCCACCTGACGGCGCTGGAGCCTTACAAGCCGATCTTCGCTGTGATCGCGCTCGGCTTCATCGGGGCGGGTTTCTGGCAGGTCTATTTCCGCAAACCAACCGTCTGCGAGCCCGGTTCCTACTGCGCGCGCCCGTCCTCGGCGCGGATCACCAAGACCGCGCTCTGGGCCTCCCTGATCCTCGTTGTCGCAGCACTCACCATCGACTGGTGGGCCCCGCTTCTCTACTGACCCCGAAAGGACATCCACATGAAGAAGATCCTTGCACTCGCCTTGTTCGGCCTGACTGCCGTTGCGCCGATCACGGCCATCCCTGTTGCCGCGCAGACCGTCGCCGCCGAGCAGACCGTGACATTCGCGGTCGACAACATGACCTGCGCGCTCTGCCCGGTGACGGTGAAGCGTGCGATGGAAGGCGTCGATGGTGTGCGCACCGTCGAGATCGACTTCGAGGCCCGCACGGCCACGGTGTTCTTCGACTCCGCCGCGACGAGCGCCGACGCCATAGCGACCGCGTCGGCCAATGCAGGTTACCCGGCGCGCGTCGCGGGCTGACGGGATGACTGAGCAGACCGACCGCAAGCTGATCGCGACAGGGATCGTCGGCACCGTGATCGCGGCGCTATGCTGCTTCACGCCAGTACTGGTCGTGTTTCTCGGCACCTTGGGCCTGTCGGCCTGGCTGGGATGGCTCGACTACGTTCTGCTGCCCGCGCTCGCCTTTTTCGGCGCGCTGACCGTGTACGCGGTCTGGAGACGGCAGCGGCGGCAGACCACTCGAACGGATGGATGACTTGATGAAAGACGATTGCTGCGCGCCCAAGGGCGATTTCGACCTTGCCGTGATCGGCGCCGGATCGGCCGGGTTCTCGGCCGCGATTACCGCCGCCGAAAGTGGCAAGCGGGTCGCGTTGATCGGCCATGGTACCATCGGCGGCACCTGCGTGAACGTAGGCTGCGTGCCCTCCAAGACGATGATCAGGGCCGCAGAAGCCCTGCACGGTGCGCGGGCGGCGTCCCGGTTCCCGGGCCTGCACGGCGAGGCGCAGGTATCTGATTGGGCGGCGCTCGTCGCCGCCAAAGACGAATTGGTCGCGACGCTGCGCCAGAAGAAGTACGCCGACCTGCTGCCGGGCTACGAGGGCGTCAGCTATCTCGACGAGGGGCCGGCGCGTCTCGTCCCCGGCGGGGTCGAGGTCGGCGGGCGCAGGATCACGGCTCCCAAGGTGATCGTCGCGACCGGTGGCCGACCCGCCGTGCCCAACATCCCTGGGATCCAGGACGCACCAACGCTCGACAGCACGTCGCTGCTGGAGCTGGACCGATTGCCCGAAAGCCTGATCTTTCTCGGCGGCGGCTATATCGGCGTGGAGCTGGCGCAGATGATGGCGCGGATGGGCACCCAGGTCACCATAGTCTGCCGCTCGCACCTGTTGCCGCGCACCGAGCCGGAGGTGTCCGAGGCGCTCACCGAGGTCTTGCGCGCCGAGAATGTCACGGTTCTTGACGGCGCAACCTATCACGCCGCGCGGCGCGACGGAGACCGTGCGGTGCTGACCGTGACGGTGAATGGCGCGGAGCGCGAACTGACGGCCGACCGCCTCGTCCTGACGACGGGACGCGCACCCAACACCGAGGGGCTGGGCCTGGCTGAGATGGGCGTCGAGACCGACGCACGCGGTGCGATCCGGGTTGGCGACGACATGCAGACCACAAAGCCCGGGATCTTTGCCGCGGGTGACGTCACGGACCGCGACCAGTTCGTCTACATGGCCGCCTACGGCGCCAAGCTCGCGGCACGCAACGCCGTTCTGGGCGGGGCGGAGCGATACGACAACGCCGCGATGCCCTGGGTGGTGTTCACCGATCCGCAGGTTGCAGGCGTCGGGCTGACCGAGGCGCGGGCGCGCGTGGCGGGTCATGACGTCAAGACCAGCGTGCTGACCCTCGACAACGTGCCCCGCGCGCTTGCTGCCCGCGACACGCGCGGCCTGATCAAGCTGGTCGCCGACCGGGCGACCGACCGCCTGCTGGGCGGCGTGATCATGGCGCCGGAGGGAGCCGACAGTGTCCAGACGCTCGTGATGGCACTGAAGGTCGGCATGACGACGAAGGCGCTCGGCGAGACGATCTTTCCCTATCTGACCACGGTCGAGGGGCTGAAGCTCGCCGCACAGACTTTCGCCAAGGATGTCGCGAAGCTGTCGTGTTGTGCGGGATGAAGCCGATTTCCGGTGTCGATTGCGACCGTGGACTTCGGCACTATTTCGTGAATGGACATTGGATGAACCGGGCAGTAATTCATTGAGAATGCGTAAATTCGCCTCACTCATTGCCGTCATGTTTCTTGTGGTGTTTGCCGCGAGCACAATCGTGCATGCGGTGAGCGCGAACGCGATGGCGTTGGATATGGCGGACGGCGGCGCGATGTCGATGCCCGAGTGCCAGGGCTGTCCCGAGGACGGCGACAGCGGCGCGAACGCAAGCTGCGATCTGATTTGTACTGCGCCCGCGTTCGCCGTCCTGAAAGCGGTGGAACCCGCACAGTTCATGATGCCGTTGCTGCGTCAGGACCGGCCTCTCGGCATGGCCCTTCCGCGCGGGCTCAGAGCGCCGCCGGACCCTTTCCCTCCCCGAACTTTCATCTGATCCGACGGTAGGCCGCCTGCGAGGGCGTGTTTGTGACCGTTGGCCCGCGTCTCTGAGCGCCTGAATGGCGACTGGAGGCGCTCAGCCCTCGCGCTGCTCGCGCGAGATCGAACGGCACAATTCAGATGAGACAAACACATGACTTCGAATTTCCCACCGGCGCTGTCGCGCCGAGGCTTTCTGGCCGGTGGCGCCGCAGCGGGCGCCGCGCTTTCACTGCACCCGACCTGGGCAGATACGCACCGCGCCTTCACCCTGCGCGCCGCGCCGGGACGGGCGCGGCTGGCTCCAGAGCCCTGGGGCCAGAGCGACGTTTGGTGCTATGGCGGTATCGTGCCGGGCCCGGAGATCCGAGTACGGCAAGGCGACCGGCTGCGCATCGCGGTCGAGAACGCGCTGAACGAGGAGACGACGGTCCATTGGCACGGGCTACGGGTGCCCAATGCCATGGACGGGGTGCCGCATCTGACCCAGGCGCCCATCGCGCCGGGCGAAACCTTCACCTACGAGTTCGACGCGTTCGATGCCGGCACATTCTGGTATCACCCGCACCAGCGCAGCTTCGAGCAGGTCGGGCGCGGGCTTTACGGCGCGCTGATCATCGAGGAGGCAGACCCGCCGCGCGTGGACCGCGAGCTGGTCTGGGTGCTGGACGACTGGCGGCTGACGCAAGAGGCCGCCATCTCGGACGACTTCGGCGGGTTCCACGACATGAGCCATGCCGGACGGCTGGGCAACACGGTGACGATTAACGGTCGCGCCCCCGATGCCGTGCCGGTGCGGACAGGCGAGCGGATCCGGCTGCGCCTGATCAACGCCGCCAATGCCCGCATATTCGCGCTGGATTTCAGGGATCTCGCGCCGCAGGTCATCGCGCTCGACGGCCAGCCGGTCACGCCGCACACGCCTCAAGACCCGCGTGGATGGGTGGTGATCGGCCCGGCGATGCGGGTCGATCTGATGCTCGACATGACGGGTGCGCCGGGCGAAACGATGACGATCACGGACCGGTTCTTCTCGGACCAGAATTTTGGCGTGATCGATCTGGCTTACGCCGAGACGCCACTGCGCGACGCGCCGCCCGACTGGGACATGGCGCTGGCCCCGAACCCGCTGCCTGAGCCCGACATCGCCCGCGCCCGCCGCCACGAGGTGACCTTCACCGGCGGCATGATGGGCGGGATGGTCGAGCGTGAGATGGGGATTGCCAGCCAGGAAAGCATGATGGGCGGCGGCATGATGGGCCGGATGCACGACGGCAGCATCTGGTTCGTCAACGGCGTGGCGGCCGAAGGGCATATCCTCGACCCGATGCTGACGCTGGAGCGCGATGCTTCTCACGTCATCGCCATGACCAACGCCACGGCGTTCCACCACCCGATCCACCTGCACGGCCATTCCTTTCGCGTGATCAGCCGCAACGGCGCGCCCACGGCGCATGGCGAGTGGCAGGACACGGTGCTGATGGCCCCACGCGAAAGGGTCGAGATCGCCTTCGTCGCCGACAATCCTGGCGACTGGATGTTCCATTGCCACATCCTCGAGCACCAAGCCGGCGGCATGATGGGGGTGTTCCGTGTGGCATGACGAGGACGAGATAATGAACATGAACAATCCAGCTACAAATCCGTTCGGACGACGCCACGTGCTTGCCATGCTTGGCGGTGTGGCTGCCGCCGGGCTGTTGCCAGCGCTGCGGGCACGGGCCCAGGGCATTGTGGCCCCTGCACTGGCCTTCGACGGCGATGCGCTCGTCGTTGCGGGCGCGCAGTTGTGGCGGCACGACCTGTCGGGCGGCGCCTCCGCAGCCTCGGCCACGCCACGCGACCATATTCGCGCGCTCGCCTGTCACCCCGCGCGGACCGGGCGGCTGTTCGCGGCTTTGGACGGCGGCGGGCTCGACCGGTCCGACGATGGCGGCCGGACATGGCGCGCGGCATCGGGAGGACTGCCGCAGGCGCAGGTCACGGCGCTCGCCATCGCAGCCGGCGCCCCGGACACGCTCTATGCCGCCGCCGCAGGCGACGGGCTCTGGCGCAGTGAAGACGCGGGGGAAAACTGGTCTTTCGTGATGGACCGCCCCTGGATCGCTGAGGCCGAGCGCGAGGTGCTGACGCTCGCCTCTGTCAATCTCGCCTCAGGCATGGGCGGCATCTGGGTCTACGCCGGAACCGAGCGCGGCCTGACCCGCGTGCCCGACTGCTTCTGCCGCTGGCAGGACGTGGTGGCGGGCGACGCAATGGATGCGCTGTTCGCGGGCACGCCGCCCGCGCCCGAGGCCCCGCTGCCCGAGGGCGAGCCGGTACTGGCTCTCGCCTCGGCAATGGCTGCCCCGGAACGACTTGTCGCCGGGCTGCCCTCGGGCCTTTGGGCCTCCACCGATGGTGGGGTGACCTGGTCGCGGAGATCGCGCCTCGTCGCGATCGCGCTCGCCGTTCACCCGACAGAGCCATCCTGGATCGCCGCCGCCACCGCGGACGGGGTGATCCTCAGCCATGACGGCGGGGCTTCATGGGCCGCGCTTCCGACCACATGAAAGGATCAAACATGAAACGTATTGCTCTTGCCACTTTCCTCGCTTTAGCCACCCCGGCCCTTGCAGCCGAACCCGTGACTATCTGGCGCGATCCCGGCTGCGGCTGCTGCGACGCCTATGCAGAATACCTGCGGGCGGAAGGTTTCGAGGTCACCGTGATCGACGATCATGACTTCGTCGACCGCTCTGTCGCCGCAGGCGTCCCCGAGCAGGGGGTGGGCTGCCACCTCGCCATGATCGACGGCTATGTCGTCAGCGGTCTGGTTCCCGCCGAGATCATCGAGCGGCTGCTCGAGGAACGCCCCGACATCACCGGCATCACCCTGCCGGGCATGCCCGCCAATGCGCCGGGGATGGCGCCCGCGAAGACGGGCACGCTGCGCACCTATTCGTTCGGGCCGGACGGCGTGGCTGTCTATTCCGATGAATGACGGCGCGGGCCTCATGGCTGACACGCTGGGAACCGCCTTCGCGATCCTCGCGATGACGCTCGGTCCCATTCTGGTCGTGGCAGCACTTTGCCTCGCTGTTCGGGCAATCCTCAAACACATAAGGAGTTCGGAATGAACGATACTGAAACCAACCCACAGATGAACTTGGGCGTCGCGATTAAGGGTGCAATCGTAACGCTGTTCACGCTACCCGGCCTTGTCACGATGGCTCTGGCGGGCGCCTGCGCCACCGTCGCCTTCGACTTCTTCGGCCAGAGCCTCAGCCCGATGCTGGGCTTCGCCAACCTCGCGCCGGTTCCACTCGCCAACAACGTGATCCAGACGCTCTTCGGCGCAACCTATCGGCCGGGGGCGGAATTCCTGCACTACTTCGCGGGGATGGTCGCCTATCCGCTGGGCTGGATGGTGCTCGCGCGGCCCATCGCGCGCACGCTCGCGCCGGGGCTTGGCTGGGCGGTCCCCGCCGTCCTCTACGGCGTCCTGCTCTGGATCTTTGCGCTCTATGTCATGGCGCATCTCGTCGCCGGCAATCCCGCCTTCCTCGGCTTCACAGGCATCACCTGGGTCGCGCTCGTCGGTCACGTTCTCTTCGCGCTCGTCGCCGCCTGGGTGGTGGCATGGCGCGATGACACAAGGGAGGCAGGCTGATGGGCGACTGCATGAGCCAGATGATGGGCGGGCCCATGGTGGGCATGATGCTGGGTGGCGGACTTGTCCTGCTGCTGCTGATCGCAGTGCTGATATTGGCGGTGGCGGCGCTGATCAAGTATCTGCGGAGGCCCGCATGACGCGCCGGGGCTTCTTCACAGCCGCTGCTCTTGTGGCGACGACCGGTGCGGTAGGCTGGATCGCGTCGGCTCAACAAGCGCCGGACGCCGAGCGCCTGACCTTCCTCGGCGAGCCGGTCACCGCGGCGCAGCTTGCGCTTGGGCAGGAGGTCTACGCCGCCAATTGCGCCTCCTGCCACGGGGCGGACCTGGAAGGCCAGCCCGACTGGCGCAGGCGTAACGAAAATGGCCGGATGCCCGCGCCGCCGCACGATGCGAGCGGCCATACCTGGCACCATGCGGACCGCCAGTTATTCACAATCACCAGGCTCGGTGTGAGCGCCATCGTCCCCGGCTATGAAAGCGACATGCCGGCGTTCGAGGGCATCCTGTCCGATGACGAGATCGTAGCCGTTCTGGCCTACATCAAGAGCACCTGGCCCGAACGCGAGCGCGGGTTTCAGGCCGAAGTGACAGTCAACGACGGGGGCGGGTCTTGACAGTCGGTACGGAGCCGGGCGTGCGCCGGGTCTCGCCTCTGGCGTTGTTGCCCTTGATTGTCTTTGCCGGTCTAGGCGCCGCCTTCTACTGGGGGCTGTTCAACAATGACGACCGGCTGCCCTCGACGCTGATCGGCCGGCCGGTGCCGGATTTCAACCTGCCGCCGATAGACGGCCGTGGTGACGGCCTTGCCACCTCCGACCTCGCGGGCGGGGTGTCCATCGTCAATGTCTGGGCATCCTGGTGCGTGCCCTGCCGTGTGGAGATGCCCCTGTTGGTCGATCTGGCAGAAACCGGAACCGTCCCGATCTATGGCATCAACCACAGGGATCCACCCGAGGCCGCACTGGCCTTTCTGCGTGAACTCGGCGATCCCTACACCCGCATTGGCGCCGACCGGAACGGACGTGTTTCCATCGACTGGGGCGTCTACGGCCTGCCGGAAACATTCGTGATCGATAGCGATGGACGGATCGCCTACAAGCATGTCGGACCCTTCGACCGCCGCGCGCTGGACGAAGAGATCCTGCCCGTCGTCCGCCGGTTGCAGGCGGGGGACGGATCATGAGGCGGCGCGACCTGTTGGCCGGTGCGCTGGCTTTTGCTGCAACACCCGCTGCCGCTCGACCCTTGATGCCGCTGCACGAGACCCCGCGCGAGATGCTCTCGCCGCCCTTCGTGGATGGCGACGGGCGCGACCTGACGCTGGCGGATTTCCAGGGCCGCGTGGTCCTGCTGAACATCTGGGCCACCTGGTGCGCACCCTGCCGCGAGGAGATGCCAACGCTTGATGCGTTGCAGGCGCGGCTTGGCGGCGACGATTTCCACGTCCTGCCCCTGTCCATCGATCGAGCGGGGCTGCGCCCGGTGCGCCGCTTCTACGAAGAAATCGGCATTCGACATCTGGGCCAGTACCTCGCCGAGGACATCCGCGCGATGCTCGCCTTCGCCGTCATCGGACTGCCCACGACCTTGCTGATCGACCGGCAGGGGCGCGAACGCGGCCGCCTGACGGGACCCGCCGAATGGGACAGCGCGGAGGCGATCGCACAATTCCAGACCATCATCGCTGAAAGGAACAGATGACCATGCCTGATACATCCTATGACCAAGGCGCCGCCCGACCAGGACGCTTTTCCATGGCCTTCGGGCGCCGCGGTCTCATCCTCGGCGCGATGGCGCTGATCGGCGCGGGGCTGTGGCTCAATTGGGGCTGGGTGGCCGCAATCGGCGCTGCCCCCTTGATCCTCGCGGTTGCGCCTTGCGCCGTCATGTGCGGGCTGGGGCTCTGCATGATGGGCGGTTCGAAGGCCTGCGCGGCCCAGAAGAGTTCGGACGCCAGCCCGGACGGCGCACGGGACTGATGCTCGCCCCACCAGAAGGACCCGATCCGATGAACTCCGCTTCCAACTCCGAAGGCTTGCGACGCATCCGGCGCCTGCTCTGGGCGGCCGTTGCCGGATCCGCCCTGGCTCTCGGCGGTGCCGTTCTCTGGCGCGCCCTCATCCCATCCGACCTGCCGGGACCGCGAGTGACCGGCGAGGCCGCAATCATCAACGCCTACACGCTGACCGATCATGCGGGACGATTGGTGACGTCGGACAGCTTCGACGGCCAGTGGCAATTGGTGTTCTTCGGCTTCACATTCTGTCCCGACATCTGCCCGACCACGCTCGCCTACATGGCCAGCGTGATGGACATTCTGGGGCTAGGGGCGGATCGGGTCGCACCGATCTTTGTCACCGTCGACCCAGCGCGCGACACCGTCGAGATCATGGCGGAGTATGTCGCCGCGTTCCATCCGCGGCTGATCGGCCTCACGGGGACCGAGGCGCAAGTCGCCGAGGCCGCCGGCAATTTCCGCGTCTGGTACGAGCGATCCGAGGACGCCGCCGCGCCCGACGGCTATCTGATGGCGCATTCCGGCTACATCTACCTGATGCGACCTGATGGCGGCTTCGACTCGGTCTACCGGGAAGGAGATCAACCGCCGGAGGGGCTCGCCGACGAGATTTTCAAGCGTATCGAGAGGGACGAGAGATCCTGATGAAACTTTTTCTTACCGCGGCGTGTATCGCCGCATTTCCCGCAGCCTCTCTGGCGGATGTTTCCGTCAGCGATCCCTGGGCGCGGGCCAGTATTCTCGCGTCGCGTCCTGGCGCGGCCTATCTCGTGCTGCGCAGCGATGCCGACGACCGGCTGCTGTCAGCAACGACGCCGGTCGCGGATCGCGTGATGATCCATGCCTCCGAGACGGGAACGGATTCCGTAACGCGCATGATCCATCTCGACGCGCTCGATCTGGAGGCGGGACAGACGGTTCGGTTTGCTCCCGGCGGAATGCATCTGATGTTGATGGGGCTCGCGGGCAAGCTCGACGAAGGCGCCTCGTTTCCGCTGACGCTGACCTTCGAGCGCGCGGGCGCAATCACCGTGGAGGTCCCTGTGCTCGGCGTAGCGGCGACCGGGCCGGAGGTAGAGCCATGAGGCTGCCCGCTCTTGTCACGCTGCTTCTCCTCGCAGGCGCCGCGCCGGCCGTCGCGCACCATCCCGGCGAACGTCTCGACGAAGTGATGGCCGAGAAGGAACCGGCCTTCGAGCCCACGGACTCGCGCCGCATGCCGCCGCTGGCGCTCACCGGAGCGGATGGCGTCGACCTCGATCTGTCAGGTCTTTCCGATCAGATCGTCGTGCTCAGCTTCCAGCCCGAGGGCTGCGGCACGCCCTGTGCCGATCAGCAGGCGCTTCTGCAGGAGGTTCGCGAAGCTGTGAACGTTACGCCGATGCGCGAGATGGTCCAGTTTCTGGCCGTTGGCGGTGACGCGGCGCCCGATCCGGACGGGGAGGCCGCGAACTGGCGGTCCGTCATGCCCACTGACGAAACGGTGGAGGCCGCCACAGGGGCCTTCGCGGCGCTCTCCGCTCGCGGGGCGGATGCGCCCATGGTCCATGTCATCGGTCGGGGCAGGCGTCATGCCGGCATTTTCCATGGAGCGGAGTTCAGACGTATCAACCTGGTGCTCTACATCAACGGCCTGACCAACGCGCCGCCGCCTGAACCGGGACTGCTGGACCGACTGTTCAGGGCGTTCCGATGACAGCGGGGCTGGAGACCGGCGCGGCGCCGGGACGGGACTGGCTCGGTGCGTTACGCCGGTACATCGCCTTCGCCGCCATTGCGCATCTGGTCTGGGAGTTCGCGCACCTGCCGCTCTACACGATCTGGCTCACCGGGACCCCGGGCGAGCTCGTCTTTGCGGCGGTCCACTGCACGGGCGGCGACATCCTGATCACGCTCAGCACGACCATGCTGTCGCTCTGCGTGTTCGGCAGCGCGGATTGGCCCCGCAGCCGAGGGCACCGCGTGCTTGGGGGCGCGGTGATCTTCGGCGTCGCCTACACGATCTTCAGCGAGTGGCTGAACATCGAGCTGCGCGAGGCCTGGGCCTATCGCGAGATGATGCCGGTGATCCCAGTGATCGACGCGGGGCTGAGCCCGATCCTGCAATGGATCGTCATCTCGGTCGTCGGCTACTGCTGGGCCACCGGAGCCCGGCCGTGGCGGCACGAACCTGTGGAGGTCGCGCATGGCTGACCTGTCGTTTCTCGGAATGACTGCGGCTTTGCTGGCTGGGGCGATCTCCTTCGCATCGCCCTGCGTCCTGCCGCTGGTGCCCGGCTACGTGTCCTACATCGCCGGAAGGACGGCGACAGGCGGCGTGGCGTCCGGCCGGTCACAGACGCTTTGGCTCAGCTTCTGCTTTGTCCTCGGCTTCTCGACCATATTCATGATCCTCGGTGCGTCCGCGACGGCCCTCGGACAAGCGCTGCTGCAGTGGCGCTACGAGCTTAATCTCGTCGGCGGCGGCATCGTGATCCTGTTCGGACTCTTCATGATCGGCGCAGCACGCATCGGCGCCATGCAGCGGGATCTGCGCTTCCATCTCGACATTCCCGGCGGCAGGCCCGCCGCGTCCTACGTGCTGGGGCTCGCCTTCGGTTTCGGCTGGACCCCGTGTATCGGCCCCATACTCGGCGCGATCCTGACCGCCAGCGCAGCGAGCGCAACGGTGGGCCAAGGTGTGGCACTGCTTGCGGTCTACTCCGCGGGACTGGGCGTGCCGTTCCTGATCGTGGCGGGTTTCACCGACAGGCTCGCCGGCCGATTGCGGGGCGTCGGACGGATCGGGCGTCGGCTGCACCAGGGCGCGGGCGCGGTCATGGTTCTGATGGGAGTGGCGATGATGACCGGGCGGCTGAGTGCGCTGTCCTACTGGATACTTGACACCTTTCCCGTGCTTGGACGAATTGGCTGAGCAAGCATTCGGCTCGGGGTTGCTGTCTCAGCCCGACCGTTCGGGGTTGAAAGCGAGAAGCCGCAGCGCGTTCAGCGTGACAAGGACCGTCGCGCCGGTATCAGCAAGGATGGCGATCCATAGCCCGGTGATGCCGAGGATCGTCGTCGCAAGAAACACCGCCTTGAGGCCGAGCGCGATCGCCACGTTCTGCCTGATGTTCACCATGGCTGCGCGAGCAAGCCGAATCTTGCCGGCCACATCGGTCACCCGATTGCGCAGGATCGCAGCGTCCGCGGTTTCGAGCGCGACATCCGTTCCGGAACCCATGGCAACTCCGATGTGGGCGGTGGCGAGCGCAGGGGCATCGTTGATGCCGTCGCCCACCATCATGACATGGCCCGTGGCCGTCATCTCGCGGATCGCCGCGACCTTGTCTTCAGGCATCAGTTCGGCGCGATGCTCGATGCCCAACCCAGCGGAAATTGCTGCTGCCGTGCGCCGGTTGTCGCCGGTCAGCATCACAGACGCGATGCCAAGCGCCTTGAGTTGCTGCACCGCGCGGGCGGCATCCTCCCGGGGTTCATCCCGGAGCGCGACAAGTCCGACGAGCTGGCTCCGGCGGAAGATCACGACGACTGTCTTGCCTTCATCCTCCATGCCGACCACCGCCCCGCGCGCGAGGTCGTCCAACACACCGTGCTCCTCGGCGAACCGTGGAGAGCCCACCCAGGCGGGTTCACCCTCAACGACGGCCTTGGCCCCTTTGCCTGGAAGCGCTTTGGCGGCGGTCGCGGACAGGGACGGAACTTGCGCAGTTTCTGCGCGGGACAGGATCGCCTCCGCCAAAGGATGGCTCGACCCCGCTTCGACGGCGGTAGCCAGCGCCAGCACCTCCGTCTCCGATCCCGAGACCGGCACCACGTCCGTGACGCGCGGCCGTCCGTGGGTCAGGGTCCCCGTCTTGTCGAATGCGACATGTGTGGTGGCCGCCGCTGCCTCGATCACGGCGCCTCCCTTCATCAGCAGCCCGCGACGCGCGCCGGAAGAAAGCGCAGAGGCGATGGAAGCCGGCACCGATATCACCAGCGCGCAGGGACAACCGATCAGGAGAAGCGCGAGCGCGCGGTAGATCCACGTGTCCCAGCCTTGCTCGAACGCGAGGGGCGGGACGATCGCCACCAGCACCGCAACTCCGACGACGGCCGGCATGTAGATGCGGCTGAAACGGTCGATGAAGCGCTCGGTCGGGGCCCGGGCGCTTTCCGCTTCCTCGACCAGACGGATGATGCGGGCAATGGTGTTGTCCTCGGCCGAATTGGTGACCCGGACACGCAGCGCCGCCTCGGAATTGATGGAGCCGGCAAAGACGGGGGCGCCAGGTTCCTTCAGCTTCGGCACGCTCTCGCCCGTGACGGCGCTCTCATCGACGCCCGAAGTGCCCTCGATGACCTCGCCGTCCGCAGGGATCCGGTCTCCCGGGCGCACGAGAACGATCTGGTCCACCTGCAGCTGGTCGGCCGGTATCACTCGTGTCCTGCCGGCGACTTCTAGAAGAGCAGTCTTCGGCACAAGGCGAGTGAGCGCCCGGATTCCGTCGCGGGCCTTGTTTGCCGCGACGCCTTCCAGAACCTCCCCGACGGCGAAGAGGAAGACGACGAGCGCCGCTTCCTCCGCAGCATTGATGACGAGCGCGCCGGTGGCGGCGATGGTCATCAGCATCTCGATTGTGAACGGCATGCCCGCTCTGGCGGACGCCACGGCGCGACGTGCGATAGGGGCGACGCCGATGAGCGTGGCGAGGACGAACGCCCAAGTTGCCACGTCCTGGGAAGCGAACAGTTTCACGGCCCATGCCGCCGCGAGGAGGAGACCGGTGCCGATCACCAGTCTGCCCTTCGCGGTCTGATACCAACGCGAACCGGGACCGGGACCGCTCTCGGGCCCTGTCGATCCAGCGTCGGGCTCGAGTCCTGCGGCATCTCGCGAGCCGTCCGCACGGGACGCTTGCTCATCGTCCGGCAGCACGAAGCCTTTCCGATCGGGGCTCGATCCTTTCGTCGCGATCCCGTAGCCGAGCCGCTTGATGGTCGCCTCAACCTGGTCGCGCGGGGTCTGCGCCTCGTCCAGCGTCAGCCGGAGCCGCTCTGTCATCAGCGCCACGTCGACGTCGCTCACGCCAGGCAGGCGTTCGACCGCACCCCGGACCTTGCCGGCGCACGACGCACAGTCCATCCCGGAAACCGTCCATTCGTAGGTTGCACTGTCGTTCGCCGTCATCACGCCCTTCCACCCCGCCCAGCGGGCAACATTGTATTCCCTGAGTCGGGAACCTAAGGTCTCTAGTAGCTATAGCTTCAAGAGGAAATCTGATGCTCACCATCGGAAAATTGGGCGAAGCGGCCGGCGTGAAGGTTCCGACGATCCGCTACTACGAGCAGATCGGGCTCCTGCGGGAGCCAGATCGCAGTGCCGGGAACCAGCGGCTCTATGGGCAGTCGGCACTGGATCGGCTAGCCTTCATCCGCCATGCGCGGGAGCTCGGTTTTCCGCTGGACACTATCCGAGATCTTCTGAGTCTCTCTGACAGACCCGATCAATCCTGCGCAGCCGCCGATGTCATCGCCAGGGCGCAACTGGCCGAGGTTGAAAGCCGCCTTGCGCGCCTGACTGCGCTGAAAGCCGAACTTGAGCGCATGGTCGTGCAATGTGCAGGCGGTCGGATCGCCGATTGCCGGGTCATTGAAGTTCTGGGCGACCATTCGCTATGCGCAACCGATCACCGGCATCCGGAGAGCGAGGGGGCATCGTGAACGCACCCGGCACCCTCGCCATCTACATCGGTGCCGCTCTGGCCGAGATTGCGGGCTGCTTTGCGGTCTGGGCCTGGATGCGGCAAGGGGCGAGCGTGCTCTGGCTGGTCCCCGGCCTCCTGAGCCTGGCCGTCTTCGCTTGGCTCCTGACCCTTGCCCCCTCTGATTTCGCGGGGCGGGCCTACGCAGCTTATGGCGGGGTCTATATCGCAGCCTCGCTCCTCTGGCTGTGGCTCATCGAGAAGCAGCGCCCGGATACTTGGGACCTGACAGGTGCCGCAATCTGCCTCATCGGTGCGGCCGTCATCCTGTTGGCGCCGAGGGTGGCTGGTGGATGATCAGGGGTGCTCTCCAAGATCAAGGCAGCCGACTGCCGCTCATCGTTGCCGACATCACGATAGGGCCAATCTTTGCGGACGAACTTTAGTCCTTTCAGCGTAGCGGTCTTGCATGTCCATTCAACTCAATGCCTTAGTGCGGAGAAGTTGGATATCGGCCCTGATCCCTTCGGCATTCACTCATCAGGTTAAAAAGCAGCAGGGTAGAAGCCGGCTTTGGAGGATCGGAAGTATTCCTTCGGAAGTTCAGAGGCCTAGTCTGGGTCTGTGCGCGCTTCGTGTGCAGTCTGCCGAATTCACCTTCCCGGCAGATAGAACTCCGTAATCCCCCGCTTCCCCTCGGCCCGCCCGAGCTGGACGATCACATCGATGGATTTCCGGATGTATTCGCGCACTTCGGCGAAGGTCAGCGGTGTGCCAGCCTGCAGCACCATGATCGCAAGCCGGTCGATGGCGAGTTCTGCGGTTTCCGCGTGGATGGTCGAGACCGATCCGCCATGGCCGGTGTTGATCGCTTCGAGATAAGTCAGGGCCTCGGCGCCGCGTAGCTCGCCAACGATGATCCGATCGGGTCGCATGCGGAGGGAGGCCTGTAGGAGGGCGTTGGCGCTGCGTTGCGAACCGGTTCCGCGGTCGGCCAGGAGGGCGACGGTGTTCGGTTGGGCGGGGAATAGCTCGAAGGCGTCCTCGATGGTGATCAAGCGTTCGTGTTCACTGATATGCGTCAGAAGATGCCGGGCAAAGGTGGTCTTGCCAGTCGAGGTACCACCGCTGATCAGGACGTTGAGACGCGCCTCGACAAGGGTTTGCAGAGCAGCTTCGAGGTTCTCTTCGGCAAGACTGGCGATGTTCTTCATCTTCTCGGCGCGGAGTGCATCGAGTGAGACCGCCTTGCCGAAGAGATAGGTGGGGGCGTAGTCCCGGACGCTGCCCGAGGCGAAGAGGCGAATGGTGATCGAAGCGCCGAGATCGATGGCGGGCGGCACGGCGACCTGGACCCGAAGGGGGCGGCCCGCATATTCCACCTTGCCGGAGACGAGTGGGTTCTTTTCAGAGACGCGGGCCTTGGCATCGCCGACGATGGTCTGGGCCATGTTGAGGGCTGTGGTCCGATCCACGGTCTGACCTTCGTGGCGCATGGTGGCATCCCCCGCGACCTCGAGCCAGACCTTGCCGTCGGGGTTGATCGCGATCTCGACCACGTCGTCACGCCGCAGGAGATCGCGGAACGGGTCGAGATAACGCTCGAGGTATGAGGCTGGCGATGCCTGATCCATCATTTCGTTGGTTCCGGTAATATTGAATCTTGTTTCGCTGCCTCTCGCCCGCGGCTCGAACGCGAAACCAGATGCTCATTTTTCATTGTGAACCGGAACCCCCGTAGATCACCACATCCCGGTCCACGAGCACGGTGACCGAGGCGCCCTGATCGACATAGATCGTCGGCGCGATCGACACCTGGTCTGCGATTACCGAGCCGACAGCGTCCTGCAGGTCGCTGCCGACATCGCCCAGGACGATGCTTGTGGTTTCGTTGTTGGCGCTCTCGGCCGCCACAGTAGGCGCCGCCCCGATCACGGAAATCAGCGCCGCCCCGGCGAAGCGCTCGGCGAACTTGGTGTCGACGAGACCGGTGAGGCCCGAGCGGCCAAGCTGGTCCCCGCCCACGGCGGCGATTTCCATCGAGGTGCCGTCCGGTGTCAGCACGCGGGTCCAGAGGATCAGGATGCGCTTCTGGTGCATCTCGATGCCGGAGCGGTATTGGCCAAAAAGGCGGGACCCACGGGGGATCAGGATCCGGTCCCCGGAAAACGCCGGAACCGGCTCAGAGACGACCGCGACGACTGAGCCGGGCAGATCGCTGTTGATGGCGGTCTGGAGCGCCGCCTGGATGACGGACCCTTGGGTCAGCGTGCGTTCGGGATGGGTGAGGCGGGCGGCCTCCTGCACTTCGAGTGGGCGCGCGCTTTGCAGGAACGCTTCATTGCCCGAGAGCACCGGCCCCCCGGTTCCAGCGGTCGCCGGATCGGCCACCGCCGCGCCACTTTGGCCACCCCGCGGACCGTCGGCATAGACCACTGCGGGGGATTTGATCTGCGCGGTCAGAAGCTCCTCGGCAACCCGCTCGGCCTCGCGCAGGCGCTGCTCCTCTTCCTGACGGCGGCGCTCTTCGAGCAGACGCTGATCGGCGATCAACCCCTCGCGGTCGAGCTCGGCCTCAAGCCCCTCGCGCTGCGCCCTCTCGGCATCAAGCATGGCCTGCAGCCCCTCGATGCGGGTCTCGGTCTGGCGCTGCAGGTTGGCCAGCTCGGTTTCCTTGGCGGCCAGTGTGGCTTCAAGGGCCGCCTTCCGGTCATCGAAGGCCTCGCGCAGGTCCGCGACGGCGGACTGGATTTCCGAGTTGCGCGCGGCCTGGCTGGCGGCGAGGGCCTCGCGGAGCTTGGCGATCTCGGCCAGCACTTCGGCGCTCGGTTCCGGGGCAGGGGCGGCGGGCACATCAAGCGCTTCCTCCACGGCAATCAGCGCATCGTTGACCCGTTGCTCGGTCTCATCGGGCGGGAACTCCAGCCGCCCGCCGGTGCCGGGGCGGCGGTCCTGGAAGGTCTCGACATCGGAGGTCTCGAGTGCGCTGTCGCCCTCCTGCAGACCGGTGGCCAGGAAATACGCGACCCCGGCCCCGCCGAGGGCGAGGGCAGCGGCGAGTGCGCCGACCCCGAGGCCGTTGCCCCGGCGTTTGGATTTGCCGCGCTGGCTGAATTGATCGAGGCGGTCCTGAAGATCGGGAGGGGTTTGATCGGCCATGGTCAGTTGCTCACATAGATGGCGCTCTCGTCGCGCCAGGCGCAGATCGCCTCATCGCCAATGCGCAGCGTCCAATAGGTGTTCACCCCGAGCACCCGGACCGTGTTGCCTTGCTGGGTCCAGTTCACCGTGCGTTCGCGACCCTGGTCATCGGCCTTGAAGAGGGCGGGCTGACGGGCGTTTTCCGGGAACACGAAATACGTATAGCGCCCGTCGTCATAGATATGGCTGGGGCGGAAATCCCCTTCGCCCGAGACGCGGTAGTTGTAGTTCCTCGGCGCCTCGAAGCCTTTGGGCTGGGTGGCACCCGCCGCACGGCGTTCTTCGTCGGGGTAGCGGAAGCGGACTTCGAAGAACATGCCGGTGCGGTTCGGGATCGAGCCCTCGCGCAGGTGGAAGGAATAGGTGCGACGGTTGGTGATGACGGTCATGTTGGTCGAGGCCTGCGCCACATGCGGCTTGATCGTCAGCACATTGCCGAGCTCCGGGATTGGATCGACCTGGAAGCTTTCGGTGTCACCGACGATCACGGCCTCAAAGCGTTCTCCCGCCCCGAAATGTATCGTCGTCGAATGCCGAAGATCGGTTTCGATCCGATAGACCTGGTTTTCATTATAGACGGCGGTGCGGATGCGGATATCGAGCGACCCGCCTTGCGGCGTGGCCTCGGCGAGGGCGACAATAGGAATGGCAAGCGCTAGGAGAAAAGTGGTGAGGAGCGCGGGGAAGGATTTCATGGGGATCAGTTCTCCAGGGTCTCGGCGTCGACGCGGTAAGAGGTCACCACGAAGCCTAAGGGGTTGGCCCAGACGTCCTGAAGGCGCTGGCGGGTTTCGGGTTGGAAGTCGTAGCCGACGGTGGCGACGTAAGACCGGGTCACGGTGCGGGTGTCGCGGGGGCGGCGCAGCGTGCGGGTGAAGCGGACCTGGGCCACGCCGCGCTCGATCTGGTTCACCGATTTGATCACCACCTCGATCTTGGCGTCGCGGCCATACACAGTGATAGGGTAGTCCTCATTGGTAGAGGACCAGAGATCGCGCAAAGTGCGGGCGGCATCGCCATCCGAGCGGTCCAGCACCGAGTTGATGCGCTGCTCGCCATCGGTCAGGTCATAGGTTTCCCGATCATCCACATAGGCCACGAGATTGGCCTGAATGATGGCGTCGCTTTCCGAGAGCGTCAGGGCCTGGACAGCGGCGACCCGATCCATCTCGCCGGTTTCCTTGTCGACCACGACGACGAAGGTCTCGGTCGTTTTCAGCGGAAAGAGGCTCGCGCCAGAGACCATGCCTGCGACGCCAACCAGCACGCCGGCCGCCGCGACAAACCAGGCGAAACGCTCGCGCCGCCTTGGCCCGTAGATGAAATCCGCCTCGAAAGCGTCGCGGTCAGGCGCGGAGGAACTGGTTACAGTCTTCTTCAAAGTGGTCGTCTTTCAAATCAGGGTTTGCGGAAGGCCTTGGCGGCGGAGAGAAGCGCGCCGGGGCTTTGCCGGATCATCTCGCCGGTTTTGACCACACCTGCGTTCGCCATCTGGTTCAGCTCGTGTGGAGACTTGCCGGTGACGAGGCGCGAAGTGGTGCCGGTGCCATACTCCCGCGTGTTCACGAACCCCTGACGTGCAAGGCCGGTCAGTCCCACGGCATTGGATGCAATGCCGACGACGCCTGTGAGGTTGGAGGCGATGTAGGGCACCGAGGCCATGATCCCGGCGCTGAGGATCAGGATCACGAGGAAGGGCAGGATGAGGCTGACGGTTTCAACATCGCCCGGATCGGCGGACGCGTCCCCGATGGCCTCGGCGATGGCGACGATGATGCCCGCAGCGCCTGCGGCGGCGACGGGCATGAGCGCGTAGCCGATGGTGGCGCGGGTCCAGGCCTCGAAGAGGGATTGGGTCGGTTTGAAGAGCGAGGTCACGATCATGAAGGGGGCGATCACGATCATCAGCGCGAAGACGATGCGGGCGAAGGCGATGATCCCGGCGGTGACGGCGGCGAAGACGGCGGAAAGGACGAAGAAGATGGCACCCAGGACCGCCCCGAAAACCCAGCCCGCGCGGTCCCCGATCGTGTCGCCATAGGCGGTGATACGGGCGACCATGTTGTCGAGGCTCTCATAAACCCCGGCCTCGTCGCCCGAGCCGGTGAGCGCGAGGATCGAGGCGCCAACTGAATCGGGCACCCGCGTGACGATGTCATAGATGACGCTGAAATTATCCCAGCTCTGCGCGAAGATCCCCACGAGCGCAATCTTCATCCCGAAGGCAAAACCGGTACCGAAGGGCAGGGGGCGGAGTTGCATGACCGCGTTGATCCCGAGAAGCACGACAAGGAGCGCGGCTCCGGCGGAGATCACGTCGCCGACAGCACCCGCCGAGGAGACAAAGCCGTCCTGCGCCACGGTATCTACCGCGGCGTCGACCTGGCTCAGGATGTCGCGAATGACCCCCATCTACTCCGCACAGGCCTCCACAACTTGCGCCTCGAGCGCGTCGGCCTGCGCGTAGAGATCGAGCACCTTGAATGGCAGGCGTGGGTTGTCCGAGGTCTGGAACCGGGGCAGGGCGGTGAGCGCCTGTTCCCAGGTGAACTGATCCAGCAGGCAGGTGCAGGTTTCTGAGGTAAGCGCTTCCTCGGCGATCAGGATGCGCAGGATCGCGCGGTAGCCGTTGCGGAGATAGGCGGTCTCGGCGAGATCGATGGGCGGTTTCGGGACACGGCATGCGTCGGCCTCGTCCCGCGCGATGGCCATCGAGTTGAAGGGTGTGTCACCCGAGACCTGCGTGGTCGGATTTTGGGCCAACGCAATACTTGGTAGGGCGGCCACGACAAACGCGGCGAGACCAAGAGATAGAACTGGTGCCAAGCTGTGGGTCATGGTTTGCCTCATGGATCCACCGCCATCGAGCGGAACTTGCGCTCGTCCGCCAGTGTCGCGGCATCGACGACGCCGAGCTGGCCGGCACTGACGCCTTGTGCCGCCTCCAGCCGCCAGATCTGGGTCAGGATGATGCCAAGCTCGGCGGTGACGCGGGTGTTGAGATCGACGGCGGCTTTCAGCCCGTCCTGATCGTCGATGAGCCCGACCATGGTCTCGAGCCGTTCGAGGCTCTGGCCTGCCTCTTCATGGCTTTCCTGCGCTGCGACCGACAGCATGGCACTGGCCCCGGCTGAGGTGGCGATGCGGTTGTCGGCGGGCTGATCGGAGCCTGAGAGCGTGCTCAGGCGCTCCGAGGTGAAACCGCTGCCAGACAAAACCCGCTCGACCGAGGCTGTGAGTTCCGCGCCGGGATTGAAGCCGCTGAGAAAATCGCCGCTTGCCAGCGACTGTGCGGTATTGAGGGGCGCGATCAGCTTGCCGCGCAGCGCTCGGAATTCTTCGACCGTGGCGAAGAGTTCGCCGAGCCCGCTGCCTTCAATGAGCGAGGTCAGTTGCGCTTCGAGGTTCGTCAGCTGCGACAGCTGGGTTTCCAACTCCAGCCGCATGGTGGCGAGTTGCTGCATCTGGACGTTCAAGTCCTCAGCCATGTGCTCGAGCTGCGCCACGAGTTGGCCAAGCTGCGATCCATCGAAGGTCGGCACGCCCTGGGCCATAGCGGGCTCGGAGAGTCCGAACGTGGTGACCGCGGCTACGGTCAGGAGAAGTCTTCTCATTCAGGAACTCCCATCTGCATGAAGTCGCGCTCGGCCAGCCGGTCGGCGACAAGGTGTTGCGCGTAGGCCGCCTCACGCTGCTGGTTGGCGGCCATGAGTCGGACGCGGAGGTTGAGGATGCGGCCGATCTCGGCCTTGGCGTAGGTGTTGAGCTCCCAGGCCGCCTTGGCATTGGGCTGAGCATCGATCTGCAGGATGATTGCGCGGAGGCGATTGATGACCTGTTCAGTGGTCGCCGAACTGTCGGCGGCGTAATAAACGCCCGCCTCCGCGATGCTGGCATATTCGGCCAGGGCAAAGTCCGAGGGCGAGAGCGTACCGAGCGCATCGGCGCCACCCACGACAGCCAGGTATTCGTTGTAGAATTTCGAGATGTTGCGCACATAGCCTTGGGTCTCGGCAAATGGCGGCACGCCACCATATTCGATGACCCGGCCCGGCCCCGCGTTATAGGCCGCAAGTGCATGGGGGATGTTGCCGAAGCGGTTGAGCTGGGTCGTAATGTAGCGTGCACCGCCGCGCAGGTTGTCCTTTACGTCATAGCGGTCAACGCCGAGATCGGAGGCAGTGCCGGGCATGAGCTGGGTTAACCCATAGGCGCCGACCGGGCTTTCAGCGGCGACGTTGAAGCGGCTTTCCTGTTTAATCAGGGCCTGGAAAAGGCAGCGCCACTGGGTGGCCGAGAGCCCGGCGCGGGCCACACCGGGCGCGCCCGCGAATTCGCCCGCGACCTCGACGATCATCATCTCGACGGTCTCGCGGCCCTCGCCGAAGAGGCGGCTGTTCATCGGGCTCGCATCTGTATTGGGATAGACTGCCGCCACTTCGAGATCCGCATTGCCCTCGAGCGCGCGGATATCGAAGCCGGGACCGGTGATCGCGGCCGTCATCTCCTCGAGCACGCGGAGCTGGTCGGCCTGCACATCGGCCAGCGTGGATTCGGTGCGGTCCTTGTCCTGCTGGACACTCAGATCCTCGGCGAGCGCCGTTACCCGCGCGATGGCGCGGCCGATCGCGGAATTGTCCTGCGTCGGCACGCCCTGGGCATGCGCGGGCAGGGCGCCGAGGCAGAGCCCGACGGATATGATCGCGGCGCGGTTCATTCCGGACGGGGCAGGGGCTCGAAGGTGCAGTCGGGCTTGGCCGTCTCCTGAACCGCTGCGCCCATGGTCGAGAAGGAAAGCGCGGACCGGGTCACCTGCGGCTCGCCATTGCGACCGAAGCAGGGCGAGGTTTTCTCGGTGTACTTTTCGCAAGCCGACAGCAGGCTTGCGGCAGCGCAAAGCGCCAGGAGGGGTTTTGAACTCATATCACATGTCTCCAGAAATCGGGATTGGCGCGCCAATCGGCGGGCACGCGGGCTTCGCCAGTGGCGCCGCCGCCAAGGATGGGGAGGAGGTCGTCGAGGGCGGAAAGATCGGCGTCGACGAAGACGCTGTCGCCCGCCGAGCGCACAAGGGCGATGCGCTGGCCGATGGTGGGCTGGACGAGAAGCGCCGCCTCCTTGGCGTTCACGCGCAGGAAGTCATAATCCGAGACGGTGGCGCGATCGTTCGGGAAGAGGATCTGGGTAGGGACCGTCTCGACGATGGTCTTGCCCACGCGGCTGTCGCGCAACTGGCTCGGATACTGCGTCATCATGATCACGACGCAGTTCATCTTCCTGAGCGTCACCAGCCAGTTTTCCAGCCGCGCCCCGAAATACGGATCGTCCAAGAGCTTCCAGGCTTCGTCGAGCACGATGATGGTGGGGCGGCGGTCTTCGACCACGCGTTCGATCTGGCGGAAGATGTAGGAGAGCACGGCCATGCGCTCGGTGGTCATGTCGAGGATCTCGGTCATATCAAACCCGATGATGTCCGAGGCCAGTTCAAGCCCGGCACCCTGTTCCGGCTCATCGAAGACCCAGCCATAGCGCCCGCCCGGGGCCCATTCGGCGACGCAGGACTGTAGCTCGCCATCGTCATCGAGCGACTGAAACAAGGTCTCGAAACTCGCGAAGCGCCGGAGCGAGCCCTCGGCATGGGCATTTTGCGAGACCGCGCTCTGGATGTGTCGTGACTGCTCGCCCGTGAGGGTTCCATTGCGTGTGAGAAGCGTCGCCAGCCAATCCGAGAGCCAGGCGCGGCCACGTTCGTCGATTTCGGTATCGAGAGGGTTCAAGCCCGTGGGAACACCGGCCCGGATTTCGTTATAGCGGCCGCCAAGGGCGCGGACCGCCATTTCGAGGCCGCGATCTTTGTCGAAAAAGAACAGGCGCGCGCCGACCCGCTGCGCCTGAGCCGCAAGGAAGGCGGTGGTCAGCGTCTTGCCGGTGCCGGTCCGACCCAGGACGAGGGTGTGGCCAACGGTCGGTTCCTTGCCGGGGCTGCCTGCCTCATGGAAGTTGAAACGGTAGCCCGAGGTGCCGACCGTGGGCAGCACAGAGATAGTCTCGCCCCAAGGCGACTGGTCAGGCCTGCGCCCCTCGACGCTGCCATGTAGGGCTGCGAAGTCGGCGAAGTTAATCGAGGAGATCGGCGTCTTGCGCGCCCGGTAGCCGAAATTGCCGGGCGATTGCGCGAAATACGTCGCTTTCAACGCCATGTTCTCGCGCACGATCACCGACATGATCTCTTGGCCCACGCGCTTGATCTGGGCGGCGGCGCGCTCGAGCGTGTCGCGGTCCGGGGCATAGACCGCGATGGAGAGGTGATGGTCTCCGAAAGCGATCCGTCCCGCCTCCTGGTCGTCGGCGGCTTGTCCGAGCTGTTCGCGCAGGGAGACGGCGGCATCGTCGGAGGCATGCATCTGGCGGATGATCCGCTGGATGCGTTCGGCCATGATGTTGTTCGGGATCGGGCTGAAGGAGTTCGTCAGTACGATGTCGAGGGGCAGGTCGAGCGCGTCGAGGAGCGTGACGTCCGTGAGCGCTGGATAGGATTTCATCGAGAAAAGCGCGCCGTATTTGACGCGACCGGTCACGGCGTCGGTCAGGGTGACGACGTCGCCATCAAAGGTCGCGCGGCAGTTGCTCAAGGTATGCGAGAGGGGCAGGGCGCTCTGACCAAAGGCGATGGGAGAAAAGCTGCCCGCGTTCAGCGTGTTGAGATAGCCCAACCATTCGCCGCCGGCGCGGGTCAGGCGGACGGGATTGGCCGAGGCAAGCGCCACCTTGAAAAAGCCCATGACCTCGTTCAGCTCCTGCAGGCGTGTCGCGCGATCCTTGACCCAGGCCTTGCGCGCCAGCGCCCGCAGGAGTGGAATACGTGCGGAGATGTCGGGGCGCCGGATGACGCTGAGATAGAGCTGGCGCTTGGCCGGGCGCAGCTCTTTGACATGGGCCTGCCAGCGCCCGTCGATCGCGGCGGCGAAGCTGTCCCCTTCGATAGGGCGCATCCCGAGATCCCGCGGCACGGAAATGCGGTGGATGTAGAAGCCAAAGGCGTTGCCCGTCTGGGCGACTATGGCGGCGACCGCACGTTTGAGCGCATCGAGCCGGGCGTCCTCACTGGTCATCGGGTTCAGACCATCAAGGCGCAGGGTCGCCAAGAGGTCGCCCTCGCGCAGTACAATGACATCATCATCCGCGAGCGCGAAATACGGTAGGTGCTCCGCGAGGTAACTCTCCCGCGCGAACTCACCTCCGCCCGCTTGGAGCAGGGCTGTTCCGTGAGTGGAAAGAGTGCCTGCATCAAGCGCCAAAGCTGTCCCCTCCATGCAGGGCCCGATTCTTCGTCGAACGCACCGATCCATAAGAGACGCGCAATACCTCGAAGAAATGCGGCTCGCGGTCGGCGACGAACCAGAGGATCGGATAGGCGACAAGGCCGATCAGGAAGAACACCATCGATTTGGTCCAGATGAATGGCAGAACGACCCCTGTCGCCAGCACCACCAGGTATCCGACGGGGAGGCCCAGATACTTGGGCGGACGGGCGAGGCCGAGAAAGAGGGGGGATCGTTCTGCCACTGCTCTGGCCTCTTCTCAGGAGAAGCCGTCGACGATGGTGCCGGCCGAGAAGATCAGCACGATCCCGATGATGACCGAGGCGAACCAGCCCCAGTTCAGCCGTCCCATCATGCACATGAAACCGGTGCCGATGACCGCGAGTGTGGCAACCGCGATCCCGATGGGACCGGTCAGCGCCGCCTCGACGGTTTCCAGCATGGTCTGGATGGGTGACAAGTCCTGCGCGAGGGCGGGCGTTGCGAAAGCCGCCAGGGTTGTGGCTACAGGCAAGAGGCGGCTGAGGCGATGTCGAAGCATGCGAAGTTCCCTTGTTTTACTGAAGTTCGATGAGGGCCGGTGCGCGGGCAGGCTCCCGGTCGGCAACACGGATGTCCGGCGCGGAAACAGGCGTACCTGCAAGCCGGGAGCGGATCCGGTGGATGCGCGCGATGTAGTCGCGGGTCTCGGCGAAGGGTGGGATACCGGAATATTCGACCACGCGATGCGGCCCGGCGTTGTAGGCTGCCAGCGCCAAGTCGAAGTCCTTGAACGTGGCGAGCTGCGCGAGCAGGTAGCGCGCCGCGCCGTCTAAGTTTTGGGAAGGATCGTACGGATCGACCCCGAGGCTGCGGGCCGTGTCCGGCATCAGTTGGCCCAAACCATAAGCGCCCTTGGGGCTGACGGCGGTCGGGTTGTAGCTGCTTTCAGCCTCGACCAGGGCGCGGAACAGAATTTGCCAGTCGTCCGCATCAAGGCTGACCTGCCGCAGGGCACGGTTCCCCTGGTGGCGGACGGCAGTCGTGCGGATCAGGGAGAGGGTGTCGTCGCGACTGGAAGGCGGCGTGGCGTCCAACGAGGCCAGAACGACCTCGGCTTCAGCGCTATGTTCCAAACCAGCCCAGGCAGGGCGCTCACCGTGAAAGGTCCAGCCCGAAGTCCGGGCTGTGCCGTCGCGGCCGAAGGCGATAACGTCAGCCGCGCTCCTCGAGGGTGATGCTGTAGTCAGGACCAAAGCGCAGATCGCGCCCGTCACCGAACTCGAGATGATGTTTGAAGAGCCCTGGCCATATGTTGAAATACCGCGGCTCAGGCCCGTGCGGGGTGATCCGGGTCGAGACCAGAATGGCTTCCGGCTCACCCTCGCGCAGGTAGATGCACTGGTAGCGCGGCTTGCCATCGTCCGTGAACCCCACGAGTTCATACCGGCAGCGGAACGCGATGCCCTGTTCGGACAGGTCTTTGACACCATCGATGGTGATCAGGATCTGGTTGCGCGCTATCGGCATGTTCGGACTCTCCCCACGAGAGCCCTTCTACTTCCTGCGCTTAAATCCATAAAGTCATATGGAGTCAATACGACATATTGCAGATAAATACATATTGCACGATAGTCTGCGCAACTTTTGCGGGAGAGCGACATGAAGCGACAGGCGATGGCAGCGGCGATGGGGGTGATGGCGGTGTTCGGAGCCCCGGGGAAGGCGCAGGCCTATGACATCGACTGCGCCATCATGCTCTGCATGGCTGGCGGCTTCCCCCCGAGCGCAGTCTGTGCACGGGCCTATCGCACTATGATCCGCCGCATCACGCCCTGGCCGAGCCTGCCGCCCTTCGGGGTCTGCACCTTCGCACATGTGCCGGTCGAGCTGGGCGGGCCCGGCGGGGAGGGCGAGCTCGACACCACTCTGCCCGAATACGAATGGCTGAACCGCACCCATGTGATCTGGTTCACCGGTCAAGCCTATAGAGAAAGGGGAGGTGAACAGTATTGGGACTGGTCTCTCCGTTCCTGCGACCGAGAGAACCGCACCTGCCGGTACATCCAGCGGGTCTACCGATCCCACACGCCCTGGCCCGAGGCATTCGTATCGGAAGGCGGTCAGGAGATCGCCTATCCGACCGGCGGAGGTTCCTCGTACTTCTATTTGCGCAGTATCATGGTTGAATACGGCGACTACGAGGGCAACATGGGCCACTCGGAGTGGTTCTCCTACTGATCCGAACGGTCTGATGCCTTCAGGGAAACTGGGCGAAGCTCGACCAGACAAGCATCAAAGCGTTCTGGATCGACATGCCAGCGGCGGCTCACCGAGCCATCATTCCAACGGTAATCGGTGAACAGGTGAATCTCCTGCGCACCGTCGTTCAGAAACCCGTTCTGGAAGGGCCAGCCTGTCTTCTTCTTACCCATCGAACTCTCTGCACTCCATTTGACTACCTCTTGAGACGTTCCGCTCCAGGACGCATCAGGGGCTGGCAAAAACTGGCTAGCGTTTTGTGAAGAGCTCTGCTGGATCTACGTTCAGTGCTTTGGCGATACGTTCGAGAAGGTCGAGGGAGGCCGCGAACTTGGCGTTCTCGAGCTTGCCCATATGGCCGCGACTCACATCGGCCCGATGAGCAAGCTCCTCCTGGCTGAGGCCGCGGGCGCGTCTCAATTCCTGGATGTTTAGTGCTACACGGTCCCGCAAGTTCATGCCGTTGAAACGGACACGATGCGCGAAATATCGCCACGCGATATATGTTACATTCGGAAGTGCAGAGAAGAAATCTTGGGATGGCGCGAGATCGCCGGAATGGAATGCCTGCCGAAACGCAGGTCACGTGATGATCCGTCTCGCAAACATTATGGGCCGTTCAATCGTTCTTTCAGGAAAGGGCGGCACCGGAGAGAGGTTCCGGTACCGCCAGGGTATCGCCCACAGGGAGGTGGTAGAGGGCGAATTCTACACGGAAAATTTGGGGTCGACCAATAATCGCGTAATCATGATTATGGTAATTTTTAGGCTGTCACGGCACCTCAGACAGCTTCGAGTGCGATTGCAATTCCCTGTCCCACGCCAATACACATGGTCGACAACGACTTTTCTCCAGGTTTGAGGTCCAGCATCGCTGAGCCGGTGATGCGGGCACCCGACATGCCAAGCGGATGGCCGAGAGCAATAGCGCCGCCGTTTGGGTTCACGCGGGCATCATCATCCGCGATCCCCAGGTGCCGTAGTGTGGCCAGACCCTGCGAAGCAAAGGCTTCGTTAAGTTCGATCACCGAGAAGTCTTCTTGTTTCAGTCCAAGTCGCGCCATCAGCTTTTTCGACGCCGGTGCCGGCCCGAAACCCATGATGCGCGGTGCAACGCCGGCGGTTGCGCCGCCCAAGACCCTTGCGACCGGCGTGAGGCCAAATTTTTTTGCGACGTCGCTGGTGGCAAGGATCAATGCTGCGGCACCATCGTTCACGCCTGAAGAATTCCCTGCGGTTACCGTGCCATCCGCTTTTACGAAAGTTTTCAGTTGGGCGAGCGCTTCCAAAGTCGTACTCGCGCGAGGGTGTTCATCCTGTACGACGATCTTTGGCTCCCCCTTTCGCTGAGGAATCTCTACCGGGACAATTTCACGGGCCAAACGACCGTTCGCCATAGCAACGCTCGCCTTTTGCTGGGAATGTAGGGCGAAAGCATCTTGGTCGGCGCGGTTGATGCCGAAGACTTCAGCCACGTTTTCGGCCGTTTCAGGCATACTGTCGACGCCGTATTGGCTCTTCATCAGTCTATTGACGAAGCGCCAGCCGATGGTGGTGTCTTCCACACTATTCTCGCGCGAGAATACTGTTGTAGCTTTTGGCATCACAAACGGAGCACGCGACATGCTTTCCACACCACCTGCGACAATGAGATCGGCCTCTCCTGATTTGATAGCGCGGGCGGCCGTGATTATCGCATCCATGCCCGACCCGCACAACCGATTCATTGTTGTCCCCGGTACACAATCCGGAAATCCAGCTAGTAGAAGCGACATGCGAGCAACATTACGGTTGTCCTCTCCCGCTTGGTTGGCGCAGCCAAAAATCACTTCGTCAATGGTTGCTAGATCTAGCCCCGGGTTTCGGCTGGCCAAGGCCCTGAGTGGGATTGCGCCAAGATCGTCGGCTCGCACAGAAGAAAGCGCGCCGCCATAGCGACCGATTGGTGTGCGGATGTAATCGCAGATATAGACGTTTGTCATTCTTTGAGTGCCTTTGTCAGGTCCGGGACGGCTTCGAACAGGTCTGCGACGAGGCCGTAATCGGCGACCTGGAAGATCGGGGCCTCTTCGTCCTTGTTGATGGCGACGATGACTTTCGAGTCCTTCATGCCCGCAAGGTGTTGAATTGCCCCGGAAATCCCGACCGCGATGTACAGCTCGGGCGCCACGACCTTGCCGGTCTGGCCGACCTGCCAGTCGTTGGGCGCAAAGCCACTGTCCACAGCCGCGCGGGATGCGCCGACGGCGGCGCCCAGCTTGTCCGCAAGTGCTTCAATAATCTGGAAATTTTCCTCAGACCCGACGCCGCGGCCACCCGAGACCACGATCTTGGCCGAGGTCAGTTCCGGGCGATCCGACGCCGCGACCTTGTCCTCGACCCATTCGCTCAGGCCCGCGTTGCCGGCGGCTGCGATGGCTTCCACGGCAGCTGCGCCACCCTGGCCCGCCGCGTCGAAGGCGGTGGTGCGGACGGTCAGTACCTTCTTGGAATCGTTGGACTTTACGGTCTGCATCGCGTTGCCCGCGTAGATCGGGCGCTCAAACGTGGCACCGTCCACGACCGCGGTCACGTCCGACAGAACCATCACGTCCAGCAGCGCGGCCACGCGCGGCAGGATGTTTTTCGCGCTTGCCGTGGACGGAGCAACGATATGTTCATAATTGCCTGCCAGGCTGACCACCAGATCGGCGACCGGCTCGGCCAGGCCGTTGGCATAGGCGGCATCATCCGCCACCAGAACCTTTGCCACGCCGTCGATCTTCGACGCGGCCTCGCCTGCGGCAGCGGGGCCCGCAACCAGAACGGTCACATCGCCCAGCGATTTGGCAGCGGTCACCGCCTTGGCGGTGGCGTCCAGCGCCAGTGCACCACCGGCGATTTCTGCAAGGAGAAGAACAGCCATTACACGATCCCCTTTTCTTTCAGCTTCGACACCAGCTCGTCGACCGAGCCAACCATTTCCCCGGCCGAGCGCGCGGCGGGCTCTGCCGTCTTGACGACGGTCAGACGCGGCGTGACATCGACGCCGAAATCGGCGGCGGTCTTCTCGTCCAGCGGTTTCTTCTTGGCTTTCATGATGTTGGGCAGCGAGGCGTAGCGCGGCTCGTTCAGGCGCAGGTCGGCGGTGACGATCGCCGGCAGCTTCACCTTGACGGTCTGCAACCCGCCGTCCACTTCGCGGGTCACGACGGCGCTATCGCCTTCGATCGCCAGTTCCGAGGCATAGGTCGCCTGACCCCAGCCCAGCAGCGCCGCCAGCATCTGGCCGGTCGCGTTCATGTCGTTGTCGATCGCCTGCTTGCCCGCGATCACCAGGCCCGGCGCCTCGGCGTCGATCACGGCCTTCAGGATCTTGGCCACGGCCAGCGGCTCGATGTCCTGGTGCACGTCGTCAGGGGCCACAACCAGGATCGCCCGATCCGCGCCCATCGCCAGCGCCGTGCGCAGCGTTTCCTGCGCCTGCTTCACGCCGATCGAGACGACGACAACCTCGTCCGCCTTGCCCGCTTCCTTCAGCCGGATCGCCTCTTCGACCGCAATCTCGTCGAACGGGTTCATCGACATCTTCACATTCGCGAGATCAACTCCGCTCCCGTCCGCCTTAACGCGAACCTTCACGTTGTGGTCAATTAGGCGTTTTATAGGCGCAATTATTTTCATTGGCTTTTATCGTTTTCAAAATTTGCAATGGTGGTAACGGCCCGGATTCCGAGCCGTTACTCGGGATGGGTCCCTGTCAATTCGCAGTATAACCGCCATCTACTACAATCTCTGCTCCGTGAACGAACGATGACTCATCCGATGCGAGGAACAGGACCGCATTCGAAACCTCTTCAGGTTTGCTTGGTCGCTTGAGCAGCGTCGCCCCCAGAATTGCCTGCCGGGTAACTTCGTCGGCGTGTAGCAGATCTTTTGTCATGGGAGTATCGATGACACCGGGATGGATCGAATTCACGCGTATGCCACTTTCAGCCAGGTCGACTGCGCAGGATTTCGTCAACATCCGTACGGCGCCTTTGGATCCAATGTAGGCTCCCGCCGAAGCGGCTCCAACAATCCCATAGATTGAAGAAATATTGATAATAGATGCCTTTTCGGCCTCTTTCATCAATGGAACCGCGGCTCGGATGCCGAGATAAATACCGCGTACATTGACGTTGAACGTCATGTCAAATTCGTCAGGCGAGGTTTCGTGGAGCGGCTTAAGAATGAGAATGCCAGCGTTGTTCACTAGCACATCAAGCCGACCAGCACTTGATTGCACCGTAGAGATGACATTCTTCCAATCTTCTTCAAGCGTCACGTCATGTTGAATGAATTCCGCCTTCCCTCCGGCTTCAATGATACCTTTCACTACGCTTTCAGCCGCTTCCGTGTCACGGTCGGTTACAAATACATGCGCACCTTCACGTGCCAGCGTTTCACAATGGGCTTTTCCCATGCCCATCGCTCCACCTGTTACCAGTGCGACTTTTCCGAATACCCTTCCCAAATCTCTCTCCCTAGTTTTCATGAACAAATTTAATTGGTTCCGCCGGGGATTCTTGATGCCCGGCGGAATTCTTTACACCTTCTCGGCAGTGCGGTTGCGGATCAGGGATGTATAACCTTCCTCCTTCACTGCATTAATGGCATTTCGGTAATTGCCAATCCCGGCCATGTAGAACATTACTGCATTCTTCTTTCCGGGGATATTTGCGCCGAAGATCCAGCTTTCAGCTTTGGGGAAGAGTGTCATGTCGGCGATTTCACGACAGGTGCGAACCCAAGCATCGCGCGCTTCCACGGTTGGCTCCACATTTCGAAACCCCTCTTCTTCCATCGTGCAAATCGTGTCAGCGATCCATTCGACTTGCGTCTCAATGCTGGGGGGCAGGTTGGTGAAGGGGCCATTAGGGCCAAGGATCATGAAGAAGTTCGGGAAATCGACCTCCATCATGCCGAGGTAACCGAGCGGGCCTTCCTTCCAAGTGTCGCGCATGGTCACGCCTCCGCGTCCGCGGAGGTCCATTTTGACGTAATTGCCGTCGACCGCATCGAAGCCAGTGGCAAAGATTACGATGTCAAGCTCATGCTCCTCGCCGCTTTCGAGACGTATGCCGTTCGGAGTGAACTCTGCGATCGGATCGGCCTTAACGTCGGCGAGGGTCACGTTGTCTCGGTTGTAGACCTCGTAATAGTTGTTTCCGCAAAGCGGGCGCTTGGCGTAAAGGTCCTTCGGCGTCAGTTTCTCTGCGACCTTGGGGTCCTTCACGATTTTCTTGATTTTGCCCTTGATGAAGTCAGCGGCCGCATCATTGGCCACTTGGCTGGTCGCAATATCGCAAAAGGTGCCAAACATGAAATAGAAACCACCGCCGCGCTGCCAGGCGGCTTCGAAGACCCGCTCCCGTTCTTCGGGGGAGGCGGTTTCGGCGGGCTTGACGCTTTCTTCGAAGCCGAAGGCCACAACAGAATTCTTCACTTGATTCCAGATACTATCGTAGTTTGCCTTTTGCTCTGCGATGGTAGCATCGTCTTGCGGGGTGTTCCCAATCGGCACGACATATTGTGCAGAGCGCTGAAAAACAGTCAGGTGTTTTGCAACTGGTGCCGTTGCTGTAATAACCTGCACACCGGTCGAGCCAGTGCCAATAATGCCCACGCGTTTGTTGCTCAAGTCCACGCCGTCGGGCCAGGCACCTGTGTGTAAGATACGGCCTTTGAAATCATCGATGCCCTTGAATTTTGGAACATTCGTTGCGGACAAGAGACCGAGGCCAGTGACAAGGTATTTGGCGGTAACTGTCTCACCACTATCAGTGATCACGTTCCAGAGACCGGTTTTTTCATTATAGTGCGCGCCGTCCACCTTGGTGTCGAACTTGTAGCTGCGTCGGAGATCGAGATGATCCGCCACCTCGTTCATGTATTCGAGGATCTCGGGCTGGGTCAGATACCGCGTTTTCCAGCGGCCTTTTTGAAGCAACTCTTTGTCAAAAGAATAGCGGTAGACATAGCTTTCCGTGTCCGACAGCGCACCGGGATATCGGTTCCACCACCAGGTGCCGCCAACGTCACTGGCGCTGTCATAGCCCCGGACGTTCAGTCCCTGCTCGTTGCGAAGT